>NZ_JBNHEQ010000193.1:0-13348 GCF_050016015.1 Dapis hubbardiae BLCC-M172 | reverse complement strand
TAAATCAATTTAAGATATGAAATAAAAAATTCTATCTCCCTATTCCCTATTCCCTGAATTCAGATTATATTAGACTTGTTTCAAAGGTTTTAATTAAATCAATTTAAGATATGAAATAAAAAATTCTATCTCCCTATTCCCTATTCCCTATTCCCTATTCCCTGAATTTAGATAAAAATGCTCATAGTCCAACATAAATGATAGCTTTTTTATAAATTTACATATACAGCATTACCTATTGAGATTACAATTATGTTAATTGATTCTTGATAGTGGAGGAAAGTTTCGATGCCAGAGGCAGTAGGCGTCATAGAAACTATTGGTTTTCCTAGCATTTTAGCTGCTGCAGATGCGATGGTCAAAGCTGCACGAGTTACATTGGTTTATTACGGTATAGCCGAAAGAGGCCACTTTGTAGTTGCAGTTCGAGGACCAACTTCTGAAGTTAATCCTTCAGTCCAAGCTGGCATTGAAGCAGCAGAAAAAGTCTATGGTGGTATAGTGGACGGTCATTATATTGTTCCTAATCCCCCAGAGAATGTAGAATCTGTATTACCACTAGAATATACAGAAATTAGCGAACAGTTTAGATGAATTTTGTCCTAAATTCTATTATAGTTTGGCTGAATAATAGTTTAGTTATGGCAGACATCTAAATTTTTTACAATTAATCCAGAGAATTTAATTCTTAACTGAAATTTAGGAGAGATAGAATGGCGCAACAAGCTGTTGGAGCACTAGAAACTAAGGGTTTTCCTGGTATTTTAGCTGCTTCAGATGCAATGGTAAAAGCTGGTCGAGTTACTTTAGTTGGTTATATTAGGGTTGGTAGTGCGCGGTTTACTGTTCAAATTAGAGGGGATGTTTCGGAAGTAAAAACTGCTATGGATGCAGGAATTGCAGCAGTAGAAAAAGTTTATGGTGCTACTTTGGAATCTTGGGTAATTATTCCTCGTCCTCACGAGAATATTGTGGCAGTTTTACCAATAGACTTTAATCCAGGTGTGGAAGAGTTCCGTCAACGAGTAGAAGGAGTAACTGTACCAGGATTGCCTGGTAGTAGATAAGTTTTGATTAGTTAAATATCTACTAATCTTATTAAAAACCGTCCACATTACTATTGTATTGCCAAGAGTTATTCTGACTATAATTTGAGTTAGTCTTAACAAGAATAGTCTGTGGACGGTCAATATAAATATGAATTTAAACCATTAATTTTGATGTAGATATCTTTCAATAATTGATAATTGATAATGGATAATTTATAATTACCTCTCCTTCAAAGGAAGAGGATTGAATAAAAGGAAAATAAATTCATTGTTTCTCCACGGCGAGTGAGAGGCTTTAAACCTTAATTATTAGGTAAGTCTTTAGTTAGTAGTTAGTAGTTAGTAGGTATAAAAGATTAAAATCAAGTACATAAAAATCAACTGTAATTGCATGAGGACAGATATAGGAATCCTAAATAGGTTTTAACAAGTTTTATAATAGTTAGATTCAATTGAAATCCTTTGAAATTCTGACTCATGTACGGGCGATTCGCCTTTGCGCAGCATTTCGCAGGAAATCTATCCTACCACTTCTAACTCCTAAATACCACCAAAATACTACAACTAAAATAGAAGTTCTATCTATTCTTTAATAAATATCAATCCAGAAATCAATTAATTTCCAGTATTAAAACAAAAAAAGTGATAAGTGAACATTTTATATATATCAAAGACGCTATATTACCATTATTAAAATAATAAAAATGGTAATCTGGTAGCTTAAATTAGAGTGCTGTTAAAAAATATTATCCCTAATATTGTCGGCAATTAAACATAAATCAATGGAATCTTGAGTAAAAATAGTCACAATAAACAAAGACTATCCTACTGGCATAGTCTTTATTTATTTTAGCTAAGTTCCCTATACAAAACCCGATCTATATCTATATTAGTTTAGAGGGTGCGAAAATATTAAAATTAATTTACCATTAATATAGATAAATCAATATTGAGCTATTCTATTAATTCTTAATTCCTAATATTGAATCTTATATTTTAAGCTATGGACACCTGGATTATACAAATACACAACTCTACCAATGAAATTACTTTTGTGACAATTACTGCTTTAATAGCAGTCATTTTTTGCTTTTGGTTGATTCCTACTGCTACAGATATGATGGTAAATTCTGCTGCTGGTTTAGCAGGTCAATATTTAGGTAAAGATAAACGTACTATAGTAATTAATTCTAGCACAAATAACCCAGAATTATTTCTCATGTTGTTATCATTAAGTCTTCGACGACTAGGTGGTATAGCAACTCCTCTAGGTTCAAATTTTGCTAATATTTATCTGATGTTTATTGTTGCACCAATAATTGTTATTAGTAAATGGCTCTTTATTGGCAAAATATCTTATATCAAAGATTTTATCGAAATTTTTAACAAAGAAAAAATGCTGTTTTTATGGCATCTTTTCATGTCATTATCAATGTTTGCTTTTGCTAGTACAGCTTACTGGTGCATTACGGGTAAATCGGAATTTGCTCCTTTACCAGAAGGAATTAATACTCGCACTTTACCCTGGATATTTGTTGGCGGTTTAATTTGTTTAGCAGGTGTGTTAGTTTTCTTCTTTTATGAAAAACAATTTAAGAAAAAAAGACCAGAATTATTTGATGATATTAATGAAGATGATTATATAGCAAGTTGGTTTCAGTTTATTTTAGGAACAGGGTTATTAATTTTATTATGTTATGTATTAAATACATTATTTATTGCTTGGACTAATATTTATGATGATTTACTTAGTCAATTATTTGGTGATGCTGTTTTTGCCGGACTGCATTATTTTTTGGGAAGTTTAATATCATCTCTACCAGAAACAATTGTAGCTGTGAAAAATTATGAACGTTTAACTTCACCAGATTTGAATACTGCAATGGCATCTGCAAGTCAGTCAAATATGACGAATTTGGGTATAGGATTTTTGGGTAGTGTTTTAGCAAGTTTGTTGTTAGTTATGGGGATAAGTTATCAGTTGTAAAAAGCAGTCAGCTATCAGCTATCAGCTATCAGCTAATAGAGTATATCAAACAATTTTTTTTTATTTATTTGGCTTTCAAAAAATTATTGAAGTAAAACAGCATAACCTTTTGCCAGTGTAACTAATAGTAATTTTTCTAATTAGTAGTCTAAAGTAAGTTCTTTTGTACAAAGTCTTAATCTTACTTCTTCATCGTGGAAAATTCCTATTAAACCACACCCGTTAGTTTTACATTTTTCTAATAGTTCAATTACTACTTGACGATTTACAGAATCTAAGGCTGAAGTTGGTTCATCTAATAATAAAATTGGATAATTAACTACCAACGCTCTAGCTAAATTAACTCGTTGTTTTTCTCCTCCAGAAAAGGTAGTAGGTGAAAGATGCCAAAGACGTTTTGGTAAATTCAATATCTCAAATAATTCTGCTACTTTTTGATAGGCTATTTCTGGCTTTATTCCTAATTCTAATAATGGTTCTGCTGCTACTTCTAAAGCGGGCACGCGAGGAATTACTCGTAAAAATTGACTGACATAACCAATAGTAGTTTTCCGTACTTCTAAAATTTCATGGGGTAGTAATTTATGAAGGTCTAACCAAGTAGATTTATGCTTTACCCAAATTGAACCTTTATCGACTCGATAGTTACCGTAAAGACAACGCATAAATGTAGATTTGCCTGAACCAGATTTTCCGGAGAAGGCAATACATTCTCCTGCCTTTAAGCTGAGAGAAATATTTTTTAAGACTGATAGTTTGACTCCGCCTTGGTTGTGTAAAGTAAAGCTTTTTTCAACAGATTCTGCTTTTAATAGTAGAGAGTTTTCTGGAGAAATATTTTCTTTTGGATGATTAGTTGCTAGGATTTGAATATTCATAATAAAGGAAGGAATAAGGAATAAGGAATAAGGAATAAGGAAGAAGTAAGAATGAATAAGGAAGAAGGAAGAAGGAAGAAGGAAGAAGGAAGAATGAATAAGGAAGAATGAATAAGGAAGAATGAATAAGGAAGAATGAATAAGGAATAAGGAATAAGGAAGAAGTAAGAAGTAGATGGGGATATTTTTAGCTCTCTCTTTATCAAGAAAGAAGTAAATAAGAATAGTTTCAGCTATCCCCTTATCTATAAAATATAACAACTTTTAAACACTTCTAGTAAAGTTAAATAGCTCCTTAATACTTAATATAAATTAGCCTTGCTGATTTTAGGTATGAAAGTCATATTTTTCAGATATTGAATAGTTCTTAATTAACTACAAATTATATCTACAAAGTACCATTGTTGAGCAAAAAAAACTCTTTTTTACCTTCTGACTCTTGTAGGGGCAATTTCCTACGGAATGCTCCTAATTACGCGTTTGCCACAGCATTCGGTTTGCGCAGCATTCCGCAGGAAACGAAATCGCCCCTACTCCTGAATATCATACATTTATTCAGCAACCTCTATAAATTTATTTCAGACAACTATCTCTATTATTTTTCCCTTTTTTTTTCAATATTTACTCCTTCTTTCCTGGATACAACACTCACAGACAAGATGTCTGTGTGACAAAGGTTTTATCATTAATATTTAGACTTCATATACTTGGTATTCGGTGTAATTAAATTCTTCTTTCTTCTTCCCTCTTCCTTCTTCCTTAATTTAAGGAATTAAAGTTGCACTAACTAATTGTTGAGTATAGGAATGTTGAGGGTCATCTAATACTTGGTCTGTTAACCCTGACTCCACAATTTTCCCATTTTTCATCACTAATAAACGGTGAGCAAGTAATCTAACTACTCCTAAATCATGGGTAACTAAAATTACACTTAAGTGGAGATTTCTGACTAGAGAACGAATTAAATCTAATAAACGAGCTTGCACTGAAACATCTAAACCTCCGGTAGGTTCATCCATTAATATTAACCGGGGTTTTGTGACTAAAACACGAGCTAATTGTAACCGTTGCTGCATCCCTCCAGAAAACATTTTTGGTAAATCATCTATCCTATTAATATCTATTTCTACTTGGTTTAACCAATAAGTAGCTTCTTCCCGAATTTTTCCATAATTTTTTACTCCTATATCCATTAAACGTTCACCAATATTTGCTCCAGCAGTTACGTTCATTCTTAATCCATCACGAGGATTTTGTTGAACAAATCCCCATTCAGTTCGTCTTAATAAACGACAATGGGTTTCTGATAGTTTGGGGACTGTTAATATCTCTCCATTAGAAGTAGTATAGGTGATATTTCCATTATCAATAGATATGTATCTTCCAATGGCATTCAAGAGAGTAGATTTACCGGAACCAGATTCTCCTACTATTCCTAAAACTTGGGCAGGATAGAGATTGAAAGATATTTGGTCACAGGCTTTTATATTGCCATAATACTTACTTAAATTTTCTACATTTAATAATGGTTTTAATGTCATATTTTTAGTGAATAGGGAGTAGGGAGTAGTAAACAATTAATAATGCAAGAATTCTTTAATTAGGGTTTGCTGAAAAATTCTCATGGGTGAGGATAGGAGTCAGGAGGTAGGGAGGTTGCACGCAACGTCCGTACAGAGTCAGTAGAAATGGGAATTATAGAGGAAGTAGTAGTCAGAATAGTCCCTTACTTTTTCTGTCGTGCGTGAGTCTTTAATTCTAACTTTTTGAACCTTTTGCAGTTAAAATATCGCACTTTTTCCAGGCTGTGCAAAAGTTAAAACCTTTACCTATTAATGGTTTTAGATTTAATCAGCAAACCCTAATTATTAATTATTAATTATTCATAGTAGCTAACTAAAACTATTGAAATTATCCAAGAAAAATGTATTGAAAAATACATTCTTCTACCAAAAAGGTAGAGGTAATTATCAATTATCAATTATCAATTATCAATTATCAATTATCCATTATCCATTATCCATTATCCATTATCCATTATCTATTATCCATTATTAATTGCCTTTGATGACAATAATTTGTATCAGAACAAACCCACATTTTATTCCCCTGATCGTCTATCAAAATCTCATCTAAAAAACTCTCTGTAGAACCACAAAACTCACAAGCTTTATCCCATTTTTCCACAGTAAATGGATAGTCTTCAAAATCCAAACTTTTGACTTTAGTATAAGGAGGTACTGCATAAATACGCTTCTCCCTTCCGGCTCCAAAAAGTTGTAAAGCTGGTAAATAATTCATCTTAGGATTATCAAATCTGGGGATAGGACTCGGACTCATTATATAACGGTCATTTACCATTACTGGATAATCATAGCTTGTGGCAAAATCTCCTAATCTTGTAATCTCCTCATATAATTTGACATACATTGCTCCATATTCTGATAAAGCGTGCATTTTTCGAGTTTCTATTTCTGAAGGTTCTAACCAACGCAAAGGTTCAGGAATTGGTACTTGATAAACCATAATTTGACCTTCCTTTAGTGGAGTTTCTGGAATTCGATGGCGGGTTTGAATAATTGTTGCTTCTGTTGTTTTTTCTGTGGTTTTTATCCCACAAACTTTCATGAAAAATCGGCGAATATTCACCGCGTTTGTTGTATCATCTGAACCTTGGTCAATTACTTTGAAAATATCGTTTTTACCAATAACTGAAGCTGTGACTTGGATGCCTCCAGTACCCCATCCATAAGACATCGGCATTTCTCTGGAACCGAAGGGTATTTGATGACCAGGAATTGCTACTGCTTTGAGTAAAGCACGACGAATGGAACGTTTAGTTTGTTCGTCTAAATAGGCAAAGTTAAAACTATTTTCTGGTTGGTTGTTCATAAATTAAGTAAGAAGTAAGAAGTAAGAAGTAAAAAGTAAGAAGTAAGAAGGAAGAAGACTTTAGTTATCTAAAAGAGAAGGGGTAATTGAAAAAAAAGGGAAAAATGATCGAGATATAGCAATCCTAAATAGGTTGTGACAAATCAAAAAATTAGATAACAAAACTGAAACTCCCCCCTGTTCCCTGTTCCCTAAAAGCGGTAAGATTTTTATACACAACTAAAATAGGATTGCTATAGCTATCTAAGATAAATTGGAGTAGTTCTTTTTAAGCATCTCTGGATTGATATGCACCTTTTTGTACGATTCTTTTTTCAGAGTGGTATTAGAGATAGAATAAATATATTATGATTTACATAGGGTGCATCTCATATTTGCCAAAATACTTTATTTCCTATTCCCTATTCCCTAAAAGGGATAAATTTTTGGCTTTCTTTAAAATTGAGATGAACCCCTTACATAGTACCACTATATATATTTGATAATGATGCCGAAGATAAAATTTTTTTCCTTTTTTTCAGATTGTGGTTTTTTCGACTTAGGTTTGGAAAAGACTGCTTTTGAGATTGTATTTGTCAAGGAAAAAGTAAGAGGTAAGTAAAAGGAAAGAAGGAAGAACAAAGAAGACTTTAGTTATCTAAAAGAAAAAGGTTAATTGAAAAAAAAGGAAAAATGATCGGGATAGCTATCTAAGATAAATTGGGGCAGTTCTTTTTAAGCATCTCTGGATTGATATGCACCTTTTTGTACGATTCTTTTTTCAAAGTGGTATTAGAGATAGAATAAATATATTATGACTTACATAGGGTACATCTCATATTTGCCAAAATACTTTATTTCCTATTCCCTATTCCCTATTCCCTATTCTCTATTCCCTAAAAGGGATAAATTTTTGGCTTTCTTCAAAATTGAGATGAAGCCCTTACATAGTACCACTATATATATTTGATAATGATACCGAACATAAAATTTTTTTCCTTTTTTTCAGATTGTGGTTTTTTCGACTTAGGTTTGGAAAATACTGCTTTTGAGATTGTATTTGTCAAGGAAAGTTTTTCTCCTTTCATAGAAGCTTATAGTTATGCTCGACAATTATTAGAAATATCTGAGCCAGAATATGGATATTTTGCAGATAGTTTAGTTAGTTTAACTGAAGAAAATGGCAAAATTTATTTACAATAATTAGTCAAAGATTCTAGGAGAAATTCCAATTTTATTGGATTTATTGGCGGACCGCCTTGTCCTGACTTTTCAGTAGGTGGAAAAAATCGGGGAAAAAATGGAGAAAATGGTAAATTGTCAGATGCTTATATTGAATTAATTTGTCAGCAACAACCAGATTTTTTTGTCTTTGAAAATGTTAAAGGTTTATGGTCTACTAAAAAACATCGAGCGTTTTATGAGGAGATGAAACGTAAGTTGTACAAATACGGATATATTATTAGTGAACGTTTAATTAATGCTATTGAATATGGGGTACCTCAAGATAGATATAGAATTATTTTAATTGGTTTCCGAGCTAGATTAGTCAAGGATAAAGGTTTTAATATTAACTATAATAAGGTAATTCCTGAAAGTATTTTTCCTTGGGAAAAGTATGTATTATATCCTCAAAATTGAGTATTTTCCTATGCTTGGCCTCAGACAAATCCTTTTGTGGAAAATTCAGAAAGAAATTGCCCTAAAGGAATACCTCAAGAGTTAACAGTTGAGTATTGGTTTAGGCAAAATAATGTTGTTTATCATCCTAATTCCAAAGATTATTTTCAACCAAGAGCAGGTCGAATAAAATTTGAGACAGTGGCGGAAGGAGATGATAGAAAAAAATCTTATAAACGTCTTCATAGATGGCGTTATTCTCCCACCGCTTGTTATGGAAATAATGAAGTTCATTTACATCCATATAAAGTTCGTCGTCTTTCTGTGGCAGAAGCATTAGCTATTCAGTCTTTAACTGAAAAATTTGCTTTACCAAATAATATGACTCTAAGTAATGAGTTTAAAACTATTGGTAATGGAGTACCATATTTAGCTGCCCAAGGAGTTGCTAAAACTATCCTTGATTTCCTTAATATGGAGAAAATTAGTTATCAAGAAGAAATAGGTTATTAGTTAGAATTACCTTTAGTTTATTCTCCAAAAGGCAAGTATATAGTTTAGCTGTTAAGTAGTCGTGCAAAATAAATTTTCTAGTTGAGGGAGGGAACACTTAACTGGTAACAGGTATGGAGGGAGAAATAATTGAGAATTTATGGATAAGATTACAGATGTATAGTAAAATGTGTCATTAATTTTTCATAAGCACTTATGTAAATTTAATAAGTAAGCATTTAGCTAGAGCGCCAACAATTAATAATTCCTTCTAAGATTAAAGTAGCTTCCTTTAGACAGTAACTTTAATTCTCTCTCAATTTCAAGGGTTGCTTTTACCTCCTCCTTCCATTAATACCTATTAATGCAGTTACGACCCAGGAGGCTAGCTAATAACTGATGACTGGATGCTTACTTTATTAGAGCTTAATAATCATCTAAAAATAGCATCTTCAACTAAGTTAATTAAATCCTCCTGTTTGTAATCTGAATACATATTATCAACACTTTTTAAGTCTAGATTTAAAGCAATACCGTGAGGTGCAATACCTTGGCTAAATATTCTTTTATCTGAATTAGAAAAGTCTTCAGCAGTTATCATATAATACTTCCATTTTTGTCTTAAAGAGGGAGTAGGGAGTAGGGAGTAGGGAGAAATAATTGATTTTACTTTTTATTATTAGAGATGTCTAATAGTTTTAATCATAACTGTTTCATACAAAGCTTGATAACGACGGTCTGGACGATTTGATACTTTAACAGATATAACACCTTTTACCTCTCTAGCTTTAAGTTTACCTTTTAATAAATCATAAATTTCTACTCCTAAATATTCTGGTTGCTTTGCTTGTATATCTATATAGCAATTCTCAAAAAGAGTGAGGTACAAAATTCCCTAGTTTTAGGGAACACTTAACTGGGAACAGGGAACAGGTATGGAGGGAGTAGGGAATAGTAATTCTGGTTCCGTAGAAATAGATAAAGAAGAAAAACGACTGTACCTCATTAGCTTGGGAAACCCTATATATGGCTGGATTAAATGAAAAAGTGCCTTATCTTCAATTACTGAAATAACATAATCAGGACTTGAGAAAAAAATTCTGTCTTTAATTATTTCAATATTTTCCAGAGGATAATTTGTCTGAAATTCTTGGTTCTGAAAAAGCTTTAAATATTCTGGTTTAGTTTCATCTCTAGAATTAGAAATTCTCAAGATTATTAGACTAACCTGATGTTTTAAATACAAATCAAGAGCTACTTCAGCAAATAATCCAGTCACTATAAACTCATGCCATCTTCCTTTTGAATTATTGAGCGCCCCTGTAGTTAATTTGGTTATTTTTGTTTGGTATTGTTTTTGATAATTTTCATAAGCAACTACTACTCTATTAACCATCCACTCTAAAACTTGAGCTACTGAAATATCTAATGCTAACTTTTGTTTTATTTCTAGATACAAAGTTTGATAAACTTCTGTACTATTAATCTGGATTTTCTCTTTCCCTTGCCTTGTAATCATTGAGAACCAAAAATTATTCATTATCCAAGCTAATTTAGTCAATAAATTTTAATTAAAGTTAACTACATCTAGGTAATTTATCAAAATAATTGGGTATAAAACCCTGCTTTTGAAGACGAATTTTTTTGGGAGTTTTACTCACACATATCTGTCATAAAAACAACCTCTTACCTTTAACTTAGTTAATAATCTTGCTCAGATAATTTTAACTAGATTTTGCCACGGTAACTTTCTTAACTGTAGAATTTCCTAAAGAATTTTTCTCAGACTTCTCTATAGCAATCCTAGATAGGTTGCGGGTAATTAAAAAGTAAATAAAAAAGTTGAAACTTCCACCTATTTCCTGTTCCCAGTTAACTGTTCCCTAAAAAGCAGTAAGATTTTTGCCACGAATATGCGGAGGATTGCTATAGTGTAAATTCCTCTAGTGTATAATTTCCATTAACTTCAAGATTTTGATGATTTTTTGGTTCACTTTAAGGAAGAATAAAAGTATATGACTCTATAGATTAATACAGTTCAGTTCAGGATTGTTTTTCATTCTGCAATCTGAAAAAATTATTGATTTGTTCCATATTATGAGTTTTGGTATTATCTGAACCATATTGAATTTTAACTAGATTTTTCCAGAGTAATTTCCTTAACTATAGAATCTCCTAAAGAATTTTTCTCAGACTTCTCTATAGCAATCCTAGATAGGTTGCGGGTAATTAAAAAGTAAATAAAAAAGTTGAAACTTCCACCTATTTCCTGTTCCCAGTTAACTGTTCCCTAAAAAGCAGTAAGATTTTTGCCACGAATATGCGGAGGATTGCTATAGTGTAAATTCCTCTAGTGTATAATTTCCATTAACTTCAAGATTTTGATGATTTTTTGGTTCACTTTAAGGAAGAATAAAAGTATATGACTCTATAGATTAATACAGTTCAGTTCAGGATTGTTTTTCATTCTGCAATCTGAAAAAATTATTGATTTGTTCCATATTATGAGTTTTGGTATTATCTGAACCATATTGAATTTTAACTAGATTTTTCCAGAGTAACTTCCTTAAGTATAGAATCTCATAAAGAATTTTCCTCAGATTTCTCTGATGTAACTTCCTCTAGTTTAGACTTTCCATTAACCTCAAGATTTTGATGATTTTTTTGTTCACTTTGTAGCTTTCTAACTAAATTTATTTCTGCCTGAAAATCAATATAGTGGGGTAACTTTAAATGTTGTACAAAACCTTGAGCTTCAACGTTATCTGAATGATACAAAACAAACTCTGGGTCTTGAGCAGGTCCTTCAATTTCTTCTCCTAATTCTTTAGCTTGCATCGCCCGATCTACTAACGCCATCGACATTGCTTTTCGTTCGTTATAACCAAAGGTTAAACCATAACCACGGGTAAATTGTGGAGGTTTTTCCTTACTACCTTTAAACATATTTACATTCTCTGCTTCAGTAATAGTAATATCGGCGATCGCTATTTCAAAACCTAATTCTTCTGGAAAAATAACTACTTCAACTTCTCCCATTTTTATCTCTCCAGCAAAAGGATGATTTCTACCATAACCTCTCTGAGTTGAATATCCTAAACTCAGCAAAAAACCTTCATCTGCACGAGCTAAATTTTGTAATCTTGCATCTCTTTCTGCGGGTAATTTGAGTGGTTGTCGAGTTAAGTCAAATGGTTGCTTATCATCCTCTGACTTTTCTTCACCAACTAACCCTTCTTTTTCTAAAGTAGTCATTACTTTCGGGAAGTTTTCTTCTATGTTTAAATTTTTGTTTTTACATGATGTAGGTGTGTTGCCTTCCGCAGCTAATTTAAAGTCTAAAAGGCGATGAATATAATCAAAAGTTGGTCCTAAATATTGACCTCCGGGAATGTCTTTAAAGATAGCAGAAATTCTCCGTTGAATTTTCATTTTAGTTGTATCTAATGGTTGACTATAATAAAGTCTTGGTAAAGTAGTTCGATATGCTCTTAATAAAAATATTGCCTCTACTAAATCACCCCAAGATTGTTTAATTGCTAAGGCAGCTAAGTCTGGGTCGTACAAACTTCCTTCACACATAACTCGGTTAACTGCGAGGGTAAGTTGTTGTTTGATTTGCTCTAGGTTTAATTCGGGAATATTAGGGTCGCCCCGCCTTAATTCTTGCAGTAGTGTTTCGGCATTTTTAATTGCTTTTTCTCCGCCTTTTACTGCTACATAAGCCATATTTTTTTTACCTCAGATTTTGCTTTTACTGTAAGCATTTAGCTATTAGCTAGTCAGCTCTCAGCTATGATAGAAATTGATTAGCTATAATATTAACAATTTATAGGACTTACGCAAAGAAACCCAGTTTCTATATACATTATGAAAAAACCTAGTTTCTGGGTTCACCCGTGTAAGTCCTGAATTTGTCAATTAGCTCAATTAACTATCGTTAATAGTGAGATAGTTTTAACTAAAATTGTGCGTTACGAGAGATTTTCAAATGGTAATTATAGCTTAAATTGTAATAGTGGAATTTCTCTTCTATTGCGTATAGAGCAATAGTAATTTCATTTTCTCAAGCACCTAGGAGATGGAGGTGAATAGGGAAATTTCTCTTCTATTGCGTATAGAGCAATAGTAATTTCATTTTCTCAAGCACCTAGGAGATGGAGGTGAATAGGGAAATTTCTCTTCTATTGCGTATAGAGCAATAGTAATTTCATTTTCTCAAGCACCTAGGAGATGGAGGTGAATAGGGAAATTTCTCTTCTATTGCGTATAGAGCAATAGTAATTTCATTTTCTCAAGCACCTAGGAGATGGAGGTGAATAGGGAAATTTCTCTTCTATTGCGTATAAAGCAATAGTTAATTCATTTTCTGAAGCTCCTGCGAGATGGAGGTGAGTAGTGGAATTTCTCTTCTATTGCGTATAGAGCAATAGTAATTTCATTTTCTGAAG
>NZ_JBNHEQ010000192.1:0-52003 GCF_050016015.1 Dapis hubbardiae BLCC-M172 | reverse complement strand
TCCTTATTATTGGGCAGGGTTTACTATGGTTGGTAGTCCTTGGTAAATAATAATTACAGCAGTTTTCATTTGAGTAGACCACAGTAGGGACGTTCCATGGAACGTCCCTACAGGGTTTTGGTTGTGACGATGTGGTTTATCCATCTGAAAAGCGCTGTAATAATGGATAATTGATAATTAGGGTTTGCTCAAAAAAGCATAGTGTGGGGAGTGTAGGAGGTGTGAGGATACAGAGAAAGTAGAAGGAATAATTTTTCCTTGATTTTTCTGTACCTATCTGCCTTTTCTCCTAACTTTTTGAGGGTTTTCAACTGAAAAACAGGCAGTTTATTTCGACCATAAAAAGCCTCAAACCTTTATCTGTCATGCTTACAGATTTAATCAGCAAGCCCTACTTAAAATGGCTACGATACCATTCTCCTAATATTTTTGGAGAAACTCCAAGTAAGTAACCAATAATTACTATTTGATTAATTAGAGTAGTTTTAAATATTCCTAATTTTTGCCACCGACGGCCAGAAGTTAATACTGGTTTTGATACAATTCCAATTTTTCCTCTTTTCCTTAACTTTCGGATCAATTCAACATCTTCCATAATTGGTATTTCTGGAAAACCACCAATTTCTTCAAATATTTTAGCTGGGACAAAAATTCCTTGGTCTCCATAAGGAATTTGCAAATAACGCGATCGCCAATTTACCATTTTCTCAACTATTCGTAAATTTCTTTTTGTTCCTCTAATACTTAATTCAAATGCACCTGCAATAATGTTCGGTTTGGCTAGAATTTCTCTTAATAATTGGTCAAATTTTAATGGTAAAAATGTATCTCCATGTAAAAATAAAAGAATATTTCCTGTCGCTGCTTTAGCTCCAAAATTCATTTGGATGCTACGACCAGGAAGAGAATAAATAAGTTTAATATCTAAAGATTTAACAACTTGAATTGTACCATCATTACTGCCACCGTCAACTACTATTATTTCTACATCTTTTCCTATTTGAGCTGTGGAAATAGTTTGTGCAATTGTACTAACTTCATTTAACACGGGAATAATAATTGAAATACTGCTCATCAATTTTTTTGATAATGGATGGAGGACTTATAATGTTTACCATTGAATAGGAGAAAATTTAAAAGCAGATGAAAATTAGATATGTATTAATTAATTTAACTAGCTATCAGCTATCAGCTTTTCCTTACGGAATGCTACGCAAACAGCTTTCAGCTAAAAATCCGAGGGTATAAGTCCCCCACTATATTTTTTTAAAATTAGTGGTATGTGTTAATGGGGGTCGCACACCCCCATTATACACGCCAGGAAAGCTGTTTCGCTACGCGACATGAAAAGCGCTAGCTCCTCCGCAGGTGGCTAGCTGAACGCTGACTGCTGACTGCTACTTCAAAATTGTAATTTTTCCAAATCTTCTGGACGGTCAATATCAGAAAGTTTTGGTAAATAGTCAATAGCTAAATTAATCTTGCGAGCGATCGCTACAGTTTGTGACAAAACCACAGAAGTTCCCCAATTAATTCCTTGAAATAATTCTGGGATGATTTTTTTAATACCAATTAGATAATAACCTCCATCTGTTGCCGGACCAATTATCACATCAGATTGAGTTAGTTTACCAAAAGCTTGTAACATAATTTCAGGAGTTAAACTAGGGCAATCTATACCAATAATTACTACATATTTCATCCCCCGATTAAAAGCAGATTCAAATGCTCTAGTTATACGTTCACCTAAATCTCCTGTACCTTGTTCTTGATATTTTAAATCAGACCCTAACCAGTTTTTCATTAATTGCAAATTTCCACCAGCAAATCTAATTTCAATAGATAATGACATCCTATTCAATAATTTCTTAGCTTTTATTAAAGTTGTTTCAGTCATTTTCCTTTGCAGATTTGCTGCACCTTCTTCCCCCAAAGCAGGTATTAATCGTGTTTTTGTTTTTCCTGGTTCTGGATAGCGACTAAAAATAATTAGCTGTTCATTATTCATTATGATATAGTGTATACTATGCTTTAGTCTAATATATAGCAATTCTATTTTATTCCTGGCAAAAATTTACTGATTTTTAGGGAACAGTGAACAGGGAACAGGGAACAGGGAACAGGCAGAACTTTCAAGTTTTTTATCTACTTTTTGATTACCCGCGACCTATTTAGGATTGCTATACTAATTTAGGTTCTTAAAAGAAAATATTAATTAGATAGTTTTCTTCGAGATAAAGTCTTAAAAAATGCAAATAATTTGATTAAATCATAATATTTAGTATACTGAATAATTGTAATTAATAATAAACAACTATCAAACAACTTTGGGAAACAAAAGTAAATATGACAGTAACCATGACCAATAATCAAGATAAATTAATTAAAATTGCCGTTATCGGAGATGTTCACGGTCAGTGGGAATTAGAAGACGAAATAGCCCTCAAGCATCTGGGAGTTGATTTGGTACTATTTGTGGGAGACTTTGGTAATGAAGCAGTAGAGGTAGTTCAAGCGATCGCCACTCTTGATATACCTAAAGCAGCAGTTTTTGGTAATCACGATGCCTGGTATACAGCTACAGAATGGGGCAGAAAGAAATGTCCTTATGACAGAACTCAAGAAGATAGAGTCCAGCAACAAATAGACTTACTTGGGGAAGCTCATGTAGGTTATCGTAATCTGGACTTCCCAGAGTTGGCCTTGACAGTAGTAGGGACTCGCCCTTTTAGTTGGGGCGGTCCAGAATGGAAATATGGCGATTTTTATCTAGAACGATTTGGGGTCAATAATTTTGAGGAATCTACTGATTTAATGGTGCAAGCTGTAGAGAATGCGAAATATAAAAATGTGATTTTTCTTGGCCATAATGGACCAAGGGGTTTAGGAGATGCTCCTGAAGACCCAGTGGGGCGAGACTGGAAACCTATAGGCGGAGATTTTGGCGATCCAGACTTTACCAATGCAATAATACAATCTCGTAAGTTGGGTAAGAAAATTTCTCTAGTTACTTTTGGCCACATGCACCATAACTTGCGACATACTAAAGAGCAGTTGCGTAAATGTATTGATGTGGATAGTGAAGGGACTTTATATTTTAATGCAGCAAGAGTGCCACGCATTATTGAAACCGAAGACCAGAAAAAACGCCATTTCCCCATTGTTTCAATGAAAGGAGGTTTTGTTTCTCAAGTTGCTTTAGTTTGGGTGGACCAAAATTTGCAGATAATTTCTGAAGAATTTTTATATTGCCAAGAAAAACTTGTTTTTGAGTCTGCATAGGTGCTATAATAAATAATTGTCAAAACATTACAAGTGTCTTAGCTTGTTTGGTCAAAACTCCAAAATAACTTTTGAATTTTGACTTTTGACTTGATTTAGGAGAGGTGGCAGAGTGGTCGAATGCGCTCGACTTGAAATCGAGTGAGGTGAAAGTCTCCGTGGGTTCGAATCCCACCCTCTCCGTTAACTAGCAGTGGTTTTATCCAGTTAACAGCTATTAAAATCCAGCATAGAGGATTAAGTTTTTAAAGCTGTTTGACTATTGTTTGAGCATAAAACTCTGTCATAAACCCTAAAGTACCCTCATAACTCACGAACCAAAAACTGCCTAAAGCTGAGTCTACTCCCCTAGCGATCGCTAACCTGGCAAAACCTAATTCTGCGTTACCGAAAAATCAAGGTATAAAGTCTTCTATTTCCAGAGAAAAAGCGGTCATTTAGCTAGCGCACAACTATCCAAAGTTCTGAGCCGATAAAATCTAACTTTTGAATTTTGACTTTTAACTTCTGACTTAAGCTATACAGCCTTCATCAGCAGACCCAATAGATATGTGAAAAAGAAGGGACATTCCATGGAACGTCCCTACAAGACTTTGAGAAACGAAATATTTAATTTCTGAAGATGTCTAATACTAACCATGAGGAGAAGCCCAGATTAGATTAACTTTTCTAAAGTTGAAGACCTATTTTGATAATAAAATGCACCTACACTCGTAAAATATGACCTTAATATCTTCTAAAGATTTTTGAACTCCAATTTCAGAGGAAAGAATTTAAGTATGCCACAAGCAACAGATTCAGGATTCGTTCAACCATATAACGGAGATCCTTTCGTAGGTCATTTGTCCACTCCAATTAGTGATTCTGACTTTACCAGAACATTCATTGGTAATTTGCCTATCTACCGTCAAGGTCTATCTCCAATTCTACGCGGTTTAGAAGTAGGTATGGCCCATGGTTATTTTATCTTTGGTCCAATGGCAAAACTTGGTCCATTACGGGATGCAGCAGTAGCTAACATCGGCGGATTAATTTCTACGATCGCTCTAGTCCTAATTGCTACTATTTGCCTATCTTCTTATGGCATAGTTTCCTTCCAAGGAGAAAGTCCTGAAGGTGCAGATCCATTAAAGACTTCTGAAGGTTGGAGTCAGTTTACTGGTGGTTTCTTTATTGGTGGTATGGGTGGTGCCGTTGTGGCTTTCTTCCTCATAGAAAACTTTCAAATTGTAGACTCTATTTTACGAGGTTTATTTAATAGCTAAATACCTCATATCAGTTAAGAGTTAGTAGTGACACTTTCCGTTCCGGAATGCTCCGCAAACGCGAAGTGTTAGTACATCAGTTAATAGTGACCGCTAAAACTAGAGACTTGAAATACTGAAGTTGTTTTTTTCATCCCCTATTCAAGGGCTAGACCTGATTTTTGGGTCAAAATTTTTGGTTAAATTAGGCGATCGCCTACTTTTAAATTATGTAATTTAAGGAGAATTTGAAATGATTGGTGATTATGCAGCATCTTACTTACCGTTGATTTTAGTTCCTGTAGTTGGTTTGTTAATGCCAATTGTAGTTATGGGTTTATTGTTCATCTACATTGAGAGCGAAGCTTAGTTCAGTTATCAGTTATCAGTTATCAGTTAACAGTATATCCGACTGAAGCTAGAGACTTTAAATACTGAAGTTGATTTTTTTCATCCCCTATCCAAGGGGAAATTTGAGACCTTATTCTTTGGCGTTGCTGAATTAAGGGATGAATATAAGTGGGATGGGCAGGATGCCCGTCCGAAAATATAAGGAACGGGCATCCTGCCCATTCCACAAAACTATTAAAATCATCCTCCATTTATGCAATGCCTATTTTTTGCTCAATAAGTTGATTCACAAAGTGGCGTATTAATATCTACCTAATTTGACAATTCAGGAGATAAAAACGCCACTTTTTATTGTTTTTAGGGGGGTTGTTATCTGAATTCATTTTTTACCGAATAATTAAGGTTTAAAGCCAACTATATCAAGAGAAACAATGAATTTATTTTCCTTTTATTCAATCCTATCCGTTTTTAGGGAGAGGTAATTATCAATTATCCATTATCCATTATCCATTATTGAACTTCCACAGGTGCTGTTTCATACCGCCGATTAAATCCACCAGATTCAATTCCAGATGTCACTCTAATATCCTGCCCTGTCAGA
Source organism: Dapis hubbardiae BLCC-M172 (assembly GCF_050016015.1). Classification (NCBI taxonomy): domain Bacteria; kingdom Bacillati; phylum Cyanobacteriota; class Cyanophyceae; order Oscillatoriales; family Microcoleaceae; genus Dapis; species Dapis hubbardiae. The sequence continues at coordinate 46,525 of NZ_JBNHEQ010000192.1, read as the reverse complement.
TGCTTTCCTACAGGAGAAGCTGCCAGAACGATCCATTCGGCTACCTCCTCTGGGTCAAGAAATCTGCCAAACATGGTACTCTGTATACTTGATTGTGAACGCTCGTATTCTTTTCTAGACAAGCCCTGTGCTGATGCTCGCTTCTGGTGAACTGGTGTCCAGGTGTGCCCTGGAGAAACTGACACAGCCCAACCCCCGAACTCAGACATTTCAATCGCGCAAGATAATGTAAATCCTTTCTGTGCCGCCTTGATAGTCGTGTATGCTACTGCTTTAGGCTCACCAATATGTCCAGCAACTGAGGAAACGTTAACTATGCTGCCTGAACGACTTCGTTCACAAATTCGCCAGCTTTCTTGAACTAAGGTTGCTGGCCCTCTTAATCCCACCCGATAATGTTCGTCTAGAGGCTCTAAGGTAGACCATTCCACAAGTTGCTCAAAGTAGAATACTGCTGCATTGTTCACGATCGAATCAATTCCAGTATGTACTTCAACGATCGAGCGGACAAATTCTCTAATATTATCCTCATCTCGGAGATCAAGGTATTGAAAATATATCCTCCCTTCGTACTCTCCAGCTAGACTTTTAACTACTTGCTCTCCACAATTTTGATCGCAGTCCCCAAGGATGACTACACAGCCTTCGCGAAGAAAGCATTCGGCTGCTGCCGAACCGATCGCTCCAGCACCTCCAGTAATCACAACAACTTTGTCTGTCAATCCTAAGTCCATGTAATTAGTTACCTCATACAAATAATTTAATCTTAATCTGAAAATAAAACCTTAAAAATATATTTGAAAAAAAATGACCCCAACTTGTGAGGCCACTGAGACATAATCCCAATTTCAAAAAGATACTGTGGGCAAAAGTAATCATTTTGTAACTTGTAGTGATACAAGAAAGAGTTAATTAACTAAAAAATATTCCGATACAAGACTTACGCCAAAATTATTAGGTAATACCCTGAGAATTCAACTGCTTTTTCAGCTCTTGAATGTAGAAGTGGGGCTTATAGCGGTTTTCACAAAGGTAGACTACAAAACTTCTTCCTTTAAACCCAAATCTCTGTACTCTATTAATGAAAACTGCTTTAATTTCTTAAAAATACGATGGGAAGGAAAGACTGATACTCAAATTCAAGATGACACCCGCAGAATTATTAGTGGGAAAATAAAATAAATGTCAACATAAAGCAATACAATAGTTGAGTCAGCACTATTACTCGTAGGTAAATCGTGAAAATATTCGTCTATCATACTCCTGAAGAAACTCCCACGGAAAATATGCCAGACTGCGCGATCGCAGTTGATGTCCTCAGAGCGACAACAACAATGGCCACTGCTATCCATACAGGTGCAGAAGCAGTACAAGTATTTAGTGATGTTCAAGAATTAATGGCAGTCAGCGAAAAATGGCCTGCTGAGAAACGCATTCGTGTTGGGGAACGAGGTGGTAAAAAAGTGGAAGGTTGTGACGAAGGCAACTCACCCTTAAATTTTACATCAGAAGCAGTTAAAGGCAAACGCTTATTTATGACTACTACTAATGGTACCCGTTGTCTTAAGCGGATTCAAAATGCTAAAGTTGTTCTAGCTGCAGCTCTTGTTAACCGTCGCTCAGTAGTTGAATATCTCAAGGAAAATCAACCAGAAACAATTTGGATATTGGGTTCCGGTTGGGAGGGTAGTTATTCTCTAGAAGATACAGTTTGTGCCGGGGCGATCGCTCACAGTCTACTTACGGAAACTAATTCTCCCCTGGATGAAACTGTAGGTAATGATGAAGTATTCGGAGCTATGTCTCTCTATCTTCAGTGGCAGGAAAAATTGTATGAATTAATGAACCATGCTAGTCATGGCAAACGTCTCCAACGCCTAGAATGTTATGAAGACCTGAAATATTGTTCTGAAACTGACATTTTAGATGTTTTACCTATGCAGACAGAACCAGGAGTTTTGTCTTAGTTGAAGCATTCAAAAAGCAATTAGCAATCAGCAGTCAGCAGTCAGCAGTAAACGTTTAGAAGGGGACTTTTACCCCTCCTAAACCATCCTGCGTCATAGTTGCAGGAGATTTACAGCGCTTTTCAGATTGATGAACCACATCTTCATAATCAAAACCTTGTAGGGACGTTCCATGGAACGTCCCTACTCTGGTCTACTGAAATGAAAACCGCTGTGATTCGGTATAAAAAAATGTTCCATCTGAGTGCTATTGCTAAATCTTTATCTAGTAAGGGCGTTTTGCTATCGCACAACTCCGTTTTGCTAGCGCAAAGCTCCGCTAACGGCTAAGAGCCGACATGAAAAACGCTGCGCGACATATAAAGCGGATCTTTACGTTAGTAAATGCCATTTCCTAAGGTCATGCTCCGCAAACGCCCCTACAGATGGTGTGTAATTTCAATTTTTGCGTAAGTCCTGATAATATTAAATTAGCTTGATTCGGTATAAAAAAATGTTCCATCTGAGTGCCATTGCCAAATCTTCCCACACTTCCCACACTTCCCACACTTCCCACCTCCCCAAATTTATCCGCAACTTAACCGGAAGTTAGGGAAGATAATTTGTAGCTAACTTCAGAGATAAGGATATTGAAACTATTCAAGTTTCTATCCTGCTCAAATTTTCATATAGGAGTTAGTTGTGTTATGGGAAATAGAACTGAAACTATTAGCGATATTATTGATAAGCGTCGCCCCTTGGTTGAGAAAATTGAACGTACAGAAACAAATCTGAGGGAACTCATCCCTGCATTACAAACTCTCGAATCTCAACGTAATCAATTAATTACCCAAATAGAAGATCAAAAAATCCGAGGTAGACTTGCGGAAATTGATTTTCTATCGCTGTACTTGAAAATAGCGACAGAATTAGAAGCATTGGCAAAATTGAAGGTGCGTTTTTCCCGCGATACCTTAAATATTGGGGTGGTAGGCCGCGCTCGACAAGGAAAAAGTCGCCTTTTACAAAGCTTGACTGGGTTGACAACTACGGAAATTCCCGATGGCGATCGCCAACATTGTACAGGTGTTCGTAGCACTATTCATCATAACCCTAACGTTGCAACTTATGGCGAGGTTTATTTTCATTCCGAGCGCTCGTTTTTAGAAGAAATTATCGCGCCCTATTATGAAAAGCTACATTTGGGAGCGAAACCTAATAGTTTGGTGGAGTTTGCTTCTAAACCTTTGCCACCATTGTCAGAAAATTTACCTGGATATGCGGAACCAGGTGCAATGTATGAACATTTGACTCGATATCACAATAATATTGATAAATATGTGGGGTTATTAAATTCTCCACCGAAGCGTATTTCTAGTAATGAAATTCGGGAATATGTTGCTCAAGATACTGCTGATGGTCAGCGCATATTTTTTAATTATTTGGCAGTTAAAGAAGTGAAAATTACTTGCCCTTTTCCTAATACTGAAGTTGGGCAAATTGCATTAGTTGATATGCCAGGATTAGGTGATACTGGTGTTGGGGATGAAGCTAGATTAATTCAGACATTAAGTCAAGATATTGATGCTGTTTTATTTGTGAGAATGCCTAGCGCTAAAGGTGATTATTGGGCAGATGTTGATGTACGACTTTATGACACAGCTAGGGCAGCAATTGTAGATTTGCCTTTGGATTTATGGTCGTTTATGATTCTCAATCAAACTAATGCTAATTCTGCTAATGGTGATAATTTTAATAATTGTCAAGATTTGGCTGGAGACCTGAGCAAAAAACATCTGAATTTAGTAGATTGTATAATTGCTAATTGTGCCGATGTGGAGGCAGCTAATGTAAAAATATTAGATACTGTTTTAAATTATTTGGCAAGTAAAATTCAGAGTTTAGACCGACAATATGCTGCTTCTTGTCAAGAGCGAATTATTGAATTACAAAAAACTGTACAGATAGAAATAGAAAAGGCGCGTCAGGCTTTAGTTACTCCTACTGCTCATCAAAATGAAATGGGAATTTTTCTACCTTTATATAATCAGTTGATGAGTAATTTATCAGTTGGTTTGATGGAATTGCTGGAGAATTTTAAACAACAACGTTATTTAGTAGACGAAGACTTTTTTCAACCACAAGTAGAGGCAGCAATTCAAGCTTGTAAAGAAAATGCAGGAATTCCTAATCTACAAGAAATTAAAGTTAGGCATAGAGAAAAGGGTTCTTGGGAAATTGTTTATGCCGAGTATTTGCATAAAATTAGGACTCATCTAACTCGACATTTTAATTCTTTAGATAATGGTTTAAAACAATTGATTGATGATGCTAAATCTCAGGTCAGCCAAATATTAACAGCACCAGGAAACTTGCCCGGTTTAACAACTTCTAGAGGACCTGAGTATCTGAAAATTATTGGTGAGAAAAAAGTGTCTGATGCACAAATTAATTTACGCCGTGCTTTCCAAAATTTATGGAAATTTGAAATGTCTTATGAAGTGAATTTTCATTATCGGATTAGGCAACATTTAGATGACTTAACTCCCGATGATACTTCCCTCCGATTATCTGCTAAACCTACTGCCGAAGAAGTGCTAGAAAATTTAGAACAATTACATCAAGAAACTGTTTATCAATGTCAAGAAGCTTTAGCAGATTTATCATCAGAACCAAAATTAGCTGTGTTTGCTGCCGTAGAAGAATTTATCGATCAAGTATTACGAGGAGAAGAAGTAAAAAATGAATGGCCTGTATTTTTATATGAGGTACGATCGCAAGTTTGGCCTACATATTTTAAACCAATGGGAGAGGGTTCAGATGCACTGAAAGAATGGGAAAAATTAGTAGAAATAATTGCTCAAGCTAATCAATTAGAGTTACTCCAATTTATTAACAGGACTTACGCAAAAAATGAAATTACACACCATCTGTAGGGGCGTTTGCGGAGCATGACCTTAGGAAATGCCATTTGCTAACGCAAAGCTTTGCGCCAGCAAAACGGAGTTGTGCGATAGCAAAACGCCCTTACTAGATATTTGGCTGCTGGGTAAGTCCTGTATTAATTAGTAGTTAGGTAATAGGCAAGGGAATCTCAAAAGCAATAGTTTGGACTACCTTTGCTAGTTTTTTCATAATGCTTAAACTTTGTGATGACTGCAAAGAATACATTATCTGTAGGGATAGTTGGACTTTGGGAAAAAATGAAGTAAACTAGGCTGAAAAGACTCAAAGACAAACCAATTGAGCAAATGATGGAGAAAAAAATAATTACAATTGGCAATTATCAAGCCCTTGAACTTATCCATGAAAGCGAGCGTACCCTAGTCTATCGTGGTCAAAATGTCAATAGCGGGCAAGCTGTAATTGTCAAACTAATAGCTCAAGAATATCCAAACTTTAACGAATTAGTCCAGTTTAGAAATCAATACGCCATTGCCAAACATCTAGACATTCCCGGTATTGTTAAACCATACTCGCTCTTGCGTTACAAAAATGGCTATGCTCTAATCATGGAAGATACAGGGGGCATATCCCTTGCCGAATATCAAGGTCAATTGTCTATATCCGTTGCCGAATTTTGGGAAATTGCTTTGCAAATAGTAGAAATTCTGCACCATCTCCATCAAAATCAAATTATTCATAAAGATATTAAACCAGCAAATATATTAATTCATCCGGCAACAAAAGAAGTAAAATTAATAGATTTTAGTATCTCGTCGCTACTGCCGAAAGAAACTCAAAGTTTGCAGACTCCCAATGTCTTAGAAGGAACTCTGGCTTATATTTCTCCCGAACAAACTGGAAGGATGAATCGTGGGATAGACTATCGCAGCGATTTTTATTCTCTTGGAGTCACATTTTATGAATTAGTGGTGGGAATTTTACCCTTTAGCAGTGATGATGCCTTAGAATTGATTCATGCTCATCTGGCCATATCTCCAGAGCCTCTGAATCAGTTTTTGACATCAGAGGGTTGTTTATGTCCGAAATCCCTTTCAGATATTATCCTAAAGTTGATGGCGAAAAATGCAGAACAGCGGTATCAAAGTGCTTTGGGATTAAAACATGACTTAGAGAAATGCAGAAAACAATGGGTGGAAACAGGCCAAATTGAAGAGTTTGAGTTAGGAGAGTGGGATAGAAGCGATCGCTTTCTCATCCCGGAAAAACTCTACGGTAGGGAAAAAGAAGTACAAACCCTTCTTGATGCTTTTGAAAGAGTAGCATCCCCCCTTGGTAAGGAAGGAGGAGCCGAAATAATGCTCGTAGCTGGATTTTCTGGTATAGGCAAAACTGCGGTGGTAAATGAAGTTCACAAACCCATAACTAGACAAAAAGGATATTTTATCAAAGGCAAATTCGACCAATTCAATCGCAATATTCCCTTCTCTGCCTTTGTCCAAGCATTCCGAGACTTAATGGGGCAACTACTCGGAGAAAGTGATGCCCAATTGCAAAAGTGGAAAGGGAAAATCCTAGAAGCAGTAGGAGAAAACGGGCAAGTTATAATTGAAGTCATACCCGAACTGGAAAGGATTATCGGACAACAGCCACCAGTGCCGGAACTATCTGGCAGTGCTGCCCAGAATCGCTTTAACCTCCTGTTTGAGAAATTTATCGCCATCTTCACAACCATTGAACACCCCTTAACCCTCTTTCTCGATGACTTGCAATGGGCGGACTCGGCCTCGTTAAACTTATTGAAAGTATTGATGGGAGACAGTCGGACGAGATATTTGCTCCTGTTGGGGGCATATAGAGATAATGAAGTATTCCCCGCTCATCCATTGATGTTATGTTTAGGAGAATTAGAGAAGCGGTGCGAACCCGCGTCGGCGAAAGACGCAAGCGGTCAGACCCCGCGTCGCCGACAGGCGCAAGGGAATGCTGACCAAGAGAGGGAACGCGCACCAAGAGAACAACAGACAACAATTTCGACTATTACTCTCGCTCCCTTGTCTGTGAATCACATCAATCAATTAGTGGCGGAAACTCTGAGTTGTTCGGTGCAGTTAGCTGCTCCCTTAACAGATTTAGTTTATCAAAAAACGAAAGGCAATCCCTTCTTTACAACTCAGTTCTTAAAAGGATTGCATGAGGATGAGTTAATTACTTTTAATCAAAATTTGAGATATTGGGAATGCGATTTAGTGAAAGTACGAGATGCAGCCCTAACTGATGATGTGGTAGAATTTATGGCAGGAAGATTGCATAAATTGCCCGAAGAAACACAAAATGTTCTGAAGTTGGCTGCCTGTATAGGGAATCAATTCGACCTAGAGACCTTAGCTATTATCTGTGAAACCCCTTCTGAGGAAGTGGCAGCAGCTCTATGGAGTGCCTTGCGAGAAGGATTGACTTTACCTCAAAGCCAAGCCTACAAATTTTTCCAGGGAGGGGAACAAAACAAGGAGGAAGCCAAGGATATTTCCGTGAGTTATCGTTTCCTACACGATCGAGTACAGCAAGCCGCTTATCTACTAATTGACGACACTCAAAAACAGTCCGTTCATCTCACAATTGGCAAATTATTACTTGCCCATCAATCAGTTATAGGTTCGGATGATAATATTTTTAATATCTTGAGTCATTTGATGTTGGGAATTAATGCCGATCCTCTTGCTCTTTCTAGCAGAAAACTCGCAAAGCTTGCCTTATCTGCTGGGATGAAAGCGAAGCTCTCTATTGCTTATCAAGCAGCCATTGATTATTTCGATTTTGGTCTGTCTCGGCTTCCTGCAAATAGTTGGATTGAGTCCTATCAATTCAAACTAGATCTCAGTCGAGAAAAAGCAGAATGTCATTATTTTTTAGGACAGTTTGAAGAATCTGAAAAAATCCTCAACAAGGTTCTGCTTAAGGTCAAGAATACACTTGATGCAGCTCGTATTTATAGCATTTTAATGACCCAGCGCGGGACCCAAGGCATCGATTATTTATCAGGTATTGAAGCAGGTCTCAAAGGATTAGCTATTTTGGGAATGGAACTGTCTACAGATTCAGAAACACTTAGTTCTCTTGTCGAACGAGAACACCAAAAAGTTAGAGATTCCTTTAAAACAGTTTCACCTACGATACTTCTAGAATTACCCGATATGAGCGATCCGGTTCAGCAAAGCTGTATGAAACTCCTGAACATCCTCTGGTCGGTTACTTATATTGCCGGACATTCAAACCTCAACAGGTTAACGATGTTACGCATGATGAATCTTTCTCTCAAATACGGTCGTACCGAGAGTTCTAGTTTCTCTTTTTGTTGCTATGGTATGACATTAGCATATCAAGGGCAATACAAAGAAGCTTATGAGTTTGGTCGAGTTTCACTTGATGTCGATCAAAAATTTAATAACAAGCATTTCATTGCCAAAAATACTAATCATTTTTGCCATGCAATTAATCCTTATATACGTCCACTCAAAGAGAATTTACCCTTATATCGACAGTCTTTTGAGATTTGCACGGAATTAGGAGATTTAATTTTTGGAGTATGGGCTGTTGATTTTATGATTTGGACTCATATCATCAAAGGTAGTGACCTTGATTTGATTCATGAAGAAATTCAGAAATATATGAGCTATGTCCAAGATGTTAACGATCAAAATATGCTGCATTCTTTTGAAATCAAACAGAAATTTATACAAGAACTCATGGATAATTCTATGGCAAATGAAATGTTCACTTGCCAAGGTTTTCTTGATAGTTCTTTGATTTCAAGTTGGCAACAGAAAAATTTTGACCATGGGATTAATTGGTATGGTTTTTTGGTTTTGCAACGACTTTATCTAAAAGAAGATTATTGGGGAGTAGTTAGAGTTGCTCGATTCTTGAAACCTACATTGCCTGCAAATTTCGGATTTTTCCCGATCATTATTTACCATACCTACTATCCACTCAGTCTAGCTGCAATTTTTGCTACCTTAGATGAAAAGAAACAAGCAATTGACTGGCAAGAACTTGAGGATCTACAACAAGTTCTTTACACATGGTCTCAACATTGTCCGGAAAACTTTTTGCATAAATATCAGCTTGTTTCAGCAGAAATTGCTGGTATTAATGGTGATTCCTTGCAGGCAATGGAACTGTATGATAGCGCAATTGCAGGAGCGAAAGAAAACGAATACATTCAAGAAGAAGCCCTCGCCAACGAACTGGCAGCTAAATTTTATCTCAACTGGGGTAAAGAAAAATTTGCAGTCCTTTATATGCAACAAGCCTATTATTGTTACACTCAGTGGGGAGCAAAAGCTAAAACCGACGACCTGGAAAAACGTTATTCCCAACTGCTCTCTCCCATTCTCCAACGGCAACAATTGAGTGGAAAAGCCAACGATACGATAGTAAATCTGGCTAAAGGAACGGTTGCCAATACCAGTGCCGCCACTAGAGAAATGTTAGATTTAGCCTCTCTTATGAAAGCATCCCGCAGCCTTTCCCAAGAAATCGACCTTGAGGGCGCTATTGCTAACTTCATGCAAGTTATCCAAGAAAATGCTGGTGCCGAGACCGTGGCATTAATGTTATTCCGTGAGAACACCTTAATCATAGAAGCCAAGCTCGCTGACGGAAAAACTCAACCCATAGAAAGCATTCCCGTTGAAGATAGTCTAGAAGTACCATTGGCGATAGTCAATACTGTCAAACACACGCAAACGTCTCTGATATTAGATAATGGTGCAAGGGAGACTGACTATGTACGAGATAGGTATATCAAAGAAAATCAACCTCGTTCTATTTTATGTCTGCCTCTGTTGAAACGCGGACGATTCATTGGTATTGTTTATCTTGAAAACAATCAGACAATAGGTGCTTTTACCCCAAACAGGGTAGAAGTGCTGGAATTGCTCTGCGCTCAAGCTGCTATTACTCTGGAAAATGCCCGCCTCTACCAACGAGCACAACAAGCAATTCAACTTGAACGAGAACTCCAAGAGCTACAACGGACTCAAGTTGCTCTGATTCAAAGTGAAAAAATGTTTAGTTTAGGACAAATGGTTGCTGGTATTGCTCACGAAATCAACAATCCTATCAATTTCATCTATGGAAATATTAATCATGCAAGAGATTATGCTGAGGATTTCATTCGGGTTATTGATCTTTACCAACATCACTTCCCCGAAACAAATCCAGAAATTGAGGAAATCATCGCAGACATAGATTTGGAGTATTCTCAAGCAGATTTCCACAAAATTTTAGAGTCGATGAAATCTGGGGTGGAGCGGGTGCAAAAAATTGTGCAGGCTTTGCGAAACTTTTCTCGATTAGATGAAGCGGAATTGAAAGTAGTAGATTTACATGAGGGAATAGAAAGTACCCTGACTATTTTGCAATCTCGCTTAGAGGGGCGAGAAGGAGGGGTAGAAATTCAAGTTGTGAAAGATTACCGGAATTTACCCAGAGTCGAGTGCTATGCAGGGCAACTGAATCAGGTGTTTATGAATATTATTAATAATGCTATTGATGCGTTAGAATCATCGCCGGAAATTCAGCCTCGGATTTGCCTGCGCACTCAAACTAATGGAGAAACTCTAACGATAGCAATATCGGATAATGGCATGGGAATAAAAGAAGAAATTCGCGATCGCATTTTCGATCCCTTTTTCACAACAAAAGCGGTGGGAAAAGGAACGGGTTTGGGTTTATCAATAGCCTATCAAATTATTACTGAACAACACGAAGGAAGTTTATCTTGTCAATCTCAACCTGGAGAAACAACCTTTTTTATAGAAATTCCTATCCAACAAAAAAAAGGTTGAATTATATTATGTCTGGATAATCGCGATAAAAAAGTTTTTGTTTGTAGAATAGCTCTAATTATTAACTATTAATTATTCGGTAATATTAGCTGTAATTAAACAGTTGGGGAAGGTACAAGTTTGACAATTGTGATTCCTAAATAAAATCTTGCCTTTCTTTTACATATATTTATTGGTTTTCGGGAATGGAGAGTAGGGGAGATGGAGAGATAAGTAACAGGAATAAGGAACAAGCACAATGTATGACATTAATCTAGAATCTCCTGTTTCTTTTTTTCTGTAGTTGACCTTTTTGATTAATTGATAATGGATAATTACTTCAATAAAAAACTTCAATAATTAATAATTACCTCTTATTATAAAGAAGAGGATAGGCGAAAATGATTTTTTTTCTTGAAATAGAAGCCTTTCTACCTTTATTTTTCGGTAAAAAACCGCTCTAAGTACAAATAAGCAGACCACTATTACAGCTAATTTTATTTAAGTGAGCTACACCTGTGACAAGCAAGATGCCTACACCACAAAATTTTTATCATTAGTGTTCGTACCTAATATACCTACAATTAAATCAAGGAATTATTATTACCATGAACGAACTAAAAATTACACTTCTAGGTCCTAGTGCTGTTGGAAAAACTAGCCTATTAACTTCAATGTACGAACAATTTAAAAGAATAAGTTTTCAGGCAAATATCCAACTTATTCCAGAAGCAGAAAGTAATGCTATTCTCAAAAAACGCCTGAAGGAATTAAAAAGTTTGGCAGAAAGTTTTAAAGTACAACCAGGAGCAGGTATTCCCGGTTCTTCAGAAGTTCGTTCTTTTATATTTGACTTAGCTGAACAGGATAAAAAACCATTTTTAAGACTTAATTTTTATGATTATCCAGGAGGTTTTATTTCTGATAAAGCGAGTCCTAACGAAAAGAAATTTGTGAGAGAATTAATGAATGATGCTGCTGCGGTTGTAATTGCTATTGATACTCCAGCATTAATGATGTCGAAGGGAAAATTTAATGAATATGTGAATAAACCAAAGCAAATAACAGCCATGTTTAAAGAAGCTTATAAAGATATTCAGGAACCTCGGTTAGTTATATTTGCTCCAGTTAAATGTGAGATGGAAATGAGAAAAGGAGACAGAGCAGCCAAACAATTATTAGAAAGAATTAAAAAAGAATATGCCGACTTACTGAATTTTTTATCTTCTCCTACTTTAAATTCTCAAGTTGCCATAGCTATTACTCCAGTGCAAACTTTAGGCTGTGTAGTTTGTACAATGATTGAAGAACCAAGAAAGGATTATTTACCTACCTTTGGATTTAGAAAAATTAGTCGCGATGCCCAGTATAATCCCCAAGATAATGACCAACCTTTACGTTATTTATTAAGGTTTTTGTTGAAGATCTACAATGAGAAACGCACCCATAAATTTTTACAAGTTGTGATGAATTGGATGGGTTTAGATGCTCATATCAAAAATGCACTAATTCAGTTTTCTAAGGGTTGTAAAATTAGTGGAGGATTTGCAGTATTGCAGGGGAAAGAGTTGTTATAGAAATGGATAATTAATAATTGATAGGTTAGCTGAAAAAAGCAGAGTTTCGTAACATTCTTTTTTAAAATTGGTATTACACAAAACCAAAATATTTAGTAGGGGCGAATGGCATTCGCCCCTACAGATAGTGTATAATCTCATTTTTTACTTAAGTCCTGTCTAAAAAGGCTGAAGCTTTAGAAGATCAATACTTTTATATTTGATCGGCAAACCCTAATTAGAGATGGTTTTCATTTAAATTTTATCAATTATCCATTATCAATTAATAAGGAGATTTAGATTTATATGGAAATATATATTGAGAGTAGAGGATTTTCTCAGGATGATGATTACCGTTGGTTAAAAGTTACTGAAGAGAATCAAAGCAGAGTAGATAAACAAGATTTACCAACTATTATTCAAGAAGCAACTCAATTAATTGATAGTGAGTCTGCTTCAATTGTTTTGAGTCGAAAAAATAATAGTTTACTGTTTTTATTAACAAGTATTGAACCTGTAGAACGAGTAGATTTTGCCCATCGTCAAATTCGCATCTCTGTAGCTTGGTTAATGCCAGATTCTTTAGATAATGAAATAATTTTACGGATGTTAGCTGCTACTGCTTTAGATACAGAAGAAAGACAATATTTAACAACAGAAATTAGTCAAGCTGTAATGTTAGGAGGAGAGCTTGGGTTTCAAGTTGATTTTGAACATATAGAGAAATTAACTAATATTAATGTCGCCCAAAATTTACTTCAATATAAGTTGCCAAATACAACTAAAAAAATTGCTCAACTTTCACCACAACGTCAAAAAGAATTAGCATCAGAATTGAAAGAATATTCCTTGCCAAATCAACAGGGTTTAATAGTAGTTGTTACAGGAATAAAAAAAGAACAAGCTTTAATTGATGCTAATATTTGGCGTGGTTTATCTAGTCTGGTTTTATCTCCAAATTGGCAGATTCTAGATCAAAATTTTCCAGACAAAAATTTTTCTAGTAAACTCTCAAAATACTTTAATAATCTAATGATAATTATTTGGATTATTAGTGCAGTTTCCTTGTTAGCTAAAACTTTAAATTTTTGATAATTTCACTAAATTTATCAGTGATAAATAAATTTTGCTAATTATGCAAAATAATGGTATATAGTTGATTCCGACAGTTATGAAGTACACTTACCAATGGATAATGGATAATTGATAATTAATCAATTCAGCTTTATTGCCTCTCCTTTTAAGGAGAAAAAAAGTGCTAGGATATTTCCTTATCTTCAATCCGATGGTTTTAACCGGAGGTAATTATCCATTATTCATTATCCATTATCAATTAATGAAAACCTCCCTAAATCCCTCTTTCTAAGGGGGACTTTCAAAACTCCTCTCTTACAAAGGGTGGCTGGGGGGCTATAAAACTATACTGTGTTTGTAAATTTTGTTAATTTTTAATGAACCCAGTATGAAACAAATGAATTTGCTGATATCTTTTATTGGGGTAAACTTTGGTAAAATCTTAGAAATAGTAGATAATATCTGCCAAAATATAAGGCACCAAAAAACTGCTAAATTAACCTTACAAAGGAGAGCAAATATGCCAATTCCACAAATTTATAATCGGGATGTTTTTATTCTAATAGATCGTAGTGGTTCCATGACAATATCTGATGCGACGACAGGCAACAAAAATCGTTGGCAATATCTTCAAGAAACTGTACAAGGTCATGTATTTGAAATTTTATCCGAACAAGATGATGATTATGGAAATATTTGTGATGAAGTAACTCTATATTTTTTCAATAGAAATCAACAACCTACTAAAACTATTTATCTTAGAGATGCTGCCCAAGTCCAATCTGCTTTTAAAGAAAATAAACCAGGTGGAGCAACTTATATTGCTCCGACTCTAAATGAAGCAATATCTCAGTGGTTTTCTAATCGAACTGATGATAAAGGTGCTTTTATAATTATCTATACTGATGGTCAAATTGATGATAATCAAGAGTTTATTAATGTTATTGGTAAAACTTGTTCTAATATTAATAGTCAGGATGAAATTAAAGTTTTAATGATTGGTGTAGGGAGTGATATTGAGACAGAGGGAGCAATAGATTTTTACTTAGGAATTGATTTGAATGCTAATAAATTTCAATCAAGACGAGGAGAAGATTGTAATATCTTTATTTTTGACTTAATAGATGAAGTAATGGATGAGGGTATTATTGCTGCTCTTGAACGTCAACTTGAAGGAGACCCAAGAAAAGGATTAGCAACTTGGGTCAAAGAAAGATATCCAAGTTTATATGGTAAATATTTTGGTTCTTAAGAAGTAAGCATTTCCTGCGGAATGCTGCGCAAAGAGCTATCAGCTTTATTACGATTATAAGGAGGAAAAAACAATTGAGAGATTTCAAATAATTAAAAGTAACTGCCAAAGTAAAGTCTTTTAACTTTAGAAGGAATTATTCATTATTTGCTGTATAGCTGACTGCTAAGAGCTGTTTGTGGAGCATTCCAACACGGAAATGCTTACCTTCATATAAATAATTACCTCTTCTTATAAAGAAGAGGTAATTATCAATTATCCATTATCAATTATCCATTATCCATTATTGAAACACCATCTGTAGGGGCTATTCGTGAATTGCCCCTACTAAATATTCTGCCCAAGTCCTGAGATCGTGTTTTGAATCACAGATATTTCCTAGTATAAATCACATTTAATTTAGTATATAAATCACGGCTATCTCCGCAAAAAAACTTAAAAATAAGAATAGTAGACTTAACTTTAATACGGAATTTATCAGATTCATGCTGAAGCTGAATATGATAGTTAACCAGTTAGGTCAAGTTTGCGGAGATATCTCCGCAATTACCGGGGTAAAGGAAGAGGAAAAAATTTTGATTAATTTTAATCCCCCTTTTTTTAATTCCATGCTTTACCTATAACTTGGGTGAATATTGATGGTGAAATGACATGAGATAAGTGGGGTAAAAGAAGAAATAAATCAGGAAAAGTCATTTAAGTAGGTAGACAAAATTATTTGTGTATTTACTCATTAACTATCTTATTTTTACTGTTGACCTTTTACCTCTTTCTTATTCACAAAACCACTATATCACTGAGCATCTAAAATTCAGTAATTCCCCTGACCGGATTTAGAAATATATCTGTTGAAAGGTTTATTAATAGTTTATAAAATATCGGAGTAAAAACCATGCAAGCTAATTATATAAATCAACCAATGAGTAAGGAAAAGTTAGAGCAGTTGGAAGCATTTGCTAAAATTATGATCGTCAGTTTTGCGTGGCAGACTTCTGGTTTAATGGAAGCAACTACCAAAACCAAACAGAATACTACAAAACCATCTCCAACTAATCCTGAAACAAAGTATCCTGAAAAAAAATAATGATAATGTGGTTGTTGCTGTGCCGACACCACATCATTTTCTAATTTTAACGAATATATTCTCTGAGAATACGGTGACGCTTTGGATCTTCCAATTTTTTCAATGCTTTAGACTCTATTTGCCTAATTCTTTCCCGCGTTAAATTAAACGTATCACCAATTTCTTTCAGGGTCTTTTCTTGGCCATCATCCAAACCAAATCGCATTTGCAACACATTTCTTTCTCGTTCAGTTAAAGTTTTTAGAACAGTTTCTACATCTTCTTGCAGGCAATTTTCAAATACATATTTTGTTGGTGTTTTTCCATCGAATTCGATCGCTTCCTGATAGATGATATTTTCTCCTTTACCTATAGGGTGATCTAAAGATAAAGTTTCTTGAGCGCATTCTACAATAAATCGCAATTTCTCAGTTGTCATCTCCATCCGTGTAGCGACTTCTTCTGCAGTTAGGGGAGAACATTCCATTGACATCTGCTTAACTATTTTTTTGATTTGGGTAACAGTTTCGTAGAGATAAACTGGCAACCGGATCATCCGAGAATAGTCACATATCGCTCTGGTAATAGCTTGTCGAATCCACCAAATACCGTAAGTAGAAAACTTATATCCTTTTGTATGGTCAAATTTTTCTGTGGCACGAATTAATCCTATACTCCCCTCTTGAATTAAGTCTTGGAAGTCTAACCCACGGTTTTGATATCGTTTGGCAATTGATGTCACCAGTCGTAGGTTAGCTGTCACCATTTTATTTTGAGCTAGTCTACCTTTTCGCAGACGATCGCGCAGTTCTAATCTACTCATTTTTACTGCTGCTCCCCATTCTGTTTCATTAGGCGATCGCTTGAGCTTTTCTTCTAATTTTTCATAAATTCGCTCTAAAGCTAATAATTCATCAATTTGATGTGCTAAATGAATTTCTTCCTCAGCACCTAAGCGTGGTACTTGATTAATTTGTTTGTGATAAAGTTGAATTGAGTCTTCAGTAAATGTTACGGTTGGTGGTTCTCGATCGGGGTCATAGCTACTTTCAGTATTATATTTATTTGTAAATTCTTCTGTAGATTCCCAATAATTTAGAGCTACATTTTCTAGCCAGTAAGTATCATAATAATTAGGATTTTTACAGTCAATTATCCACCATTTAATTTGAAAATTTCTATATTCTCTACTCTGAGGAGCAACTATTACTAACTGATTATAGTTTTTTGTACAAATGAGTAATTTTTTTTTTTGCTTCTAGACAGAGTTTGATAAATAGTTATTATTTTTTCTTGAAGTTTAGGATTTGTTTTAAATGCTTCTGAACCTAACTCTAACAGAAATACTTCTAAATCATTTTCTTCATAGTTATGAATTTTATAAGCATCATAGACAATTTCACTCCAATAACTTGGTAGTTCTAGTTGTTGTATATCTAAATGTTCCAGTTGAAAATTATAGCCAAGTTTTTCAAACAAAGCTACTATTTTTTTGGGGCTACTAATTTTTCTTAGATCGTCTAGTTCTAATGAATGCCCTATCATTATTATCTATCTCCACAATTATTTTATCTTAACTAGCTATTAGCTATCAGGGCTTCAGCTATCAGCTTAGATCATTGTGTATAAATTGAAATGTCTGGAAAGCAAAGTATTCCGGAAAGGAAAAGCTTCGGTTTAAATCCCTTTAAAAAAAAAGAATAGTGAATGCCGAAAGCTGAACGCTTTTTAAAGCATTATTTTTTTAATATAGGCAAATTTATGAGGAACATTTTTTTGTGTTTCCTAAATAATTGAATAATTGCATGGTTTTTGAGAGTAATAGAACTCCGTTTTGATTAGCAAAATACCTATTTTTCTCCTAGTTACTAAAAGCTTCAACTAATCAACAGCTTTACACTAAGGCAAGATAAGTAGCGATCCCACTTGGAAAATTTTAGCTATCACTACCATCAAAGAGCTTTATGAATTTGTACTTTTTTTATACCATATTTATCTTATTATGTCAATAATTACGTTCAAAATCTTGATAGTATTATGTTTGCAGGCGATTGATTAATATTATATATGCTTACCATATTAACAAAATTATGTCAAAATTTTATTGTTTCTCAGGCTAACGAGGTACATCCATATTTCTATTCTTCATACCTGTTAAAGTGTTCCCTAAGACCTATAATTTTCAGGACTGACGCAGGGGAACCCAGAAACCGGGTTTTTTCATCAATATTTATTGTTAAAAACAAAGATTTCTCCTAAAAACCCGGTTTCTTTGCGTAAGTCCTGACTTTGTAACTTAGTCAGTATAGGAACTGCTATATATTTAGTTGATAAATAGCCTGAAAAATTAATAGCCAAATCTAATTTTGATAATATATATTCATACATCTGTAATTAACAGAGAAAGGATTGAAGTAATTAATAATTATTAATTAATCATCAGCAAACTGATAGATTTTGACAATAAAATTAACAGTTTTTATGAAGAGAAACTAGGAGAAAAATATGGAAACTCTATTAGGTATTTGTCTAGGTGTGGGGTTAAGTGCAGCTTGTGGGTTTCGCATATTTGTGCCACCACTGGTGATGAGTATTGCAGCACAGTCAGGACATTTACAACTGTCTGATGATTTTATTTGGATGGGTACTCCGGGAGCAACGGTTGCTTTTGGAGTAGGTGCATTTGTGGAAGTTGCTGCTTATTATATTCCTTGGGTGGATGAGTTATTAGATATTATTGCTACACCAACAGCAGTCGTTGCGGGTACTATAATTACAAGTTCATTTGTCAGCGACATGAGTCCAATGTTACAGTGGACGATCGCCGTGATTGTAGGTGGAGGATCTGCGGGAACAGTGCAAGGTTTAACAGACGTTACCAGGTTAGCTTCTACTGCTCTGACAGGAGGGTTTGCCAATCCTGGAGTTTCGACAATGGAGTTATTAAGTTCCACAGTCTTGTCAATGTTAGCGATTTCTGTACCACTTTTAGGGGCTGTCGTAGTATTTGTAGTGATTGGGTTGCTATTATCAGGAGTCAAAACTTTGCATCGAAAATTGAGGCAAAGAAATAATACAGAAATACCACCGACTGAGATTGAATAAATGAATGATAACCCCGTAGGGAAGTTGCATGCAACTTCCCTACTTTCTGGTCTACTGACAATGAAAAGCGCTGTAAACCCGGTTTCTTATTTAGGTGCGTAAGTTCTCATATTCACCCCACCATCCACATTTAATCGATACTATTATTAAATGGTTGAGAAAAGAAATATTAGAAGCTTAGAAAATTTTTATTCCAAGTCACAAATACGGCAGTCTTCTTCTTCTACATTGGGGTTATTTTTCAAATAGTCATGCACCGAGTCGCAACTATGCTTAAGTAAGTCATCAAGATTAAATTTCCAGAGTTTGACTGTGCTGTCAGCACCAGCAGAAGCAATTAACTTTCCATCCGGACTAAAAGCTATACTGATGACTTTATATCCATGTAGAGTAGTTACTAAATTACCAATAACTGTCAGTCAAAACTTGGGCAAAAGAATTATCTTTTTTTTAAGTTGTTGCTGAATATTTAAGACTTATCGACGGGGAACTATCTGATGTTTAATTTCTTCAGGCGAGATAACTTTACCATACATTTTGGCATCTACAGAATCTATTGAGATGCGTTGAGTAGTTTGAGTTGTTAGATTCATAATTTCTGACCATTCACACATTCCTAGGTTTCCGCGACAGCCATAAGGATTGTTACAGTTTACAATAAACTCAGTAGGTGATGTAAAACCTATTAATCTTTGATCGCTTACATCTTGACCTGGTATTTCTTCTGAACTGCGACAATATAAATCACTATCACCATGATTTTTTAGTAACCGCTCGGTACTTAAATCAATAATTAGTAAACTTATTGCACCCTCAGTTTCACCAAAGTCATAATTAGCTCTAACAGCAAGAAAACGACCATCTGGAGAAAAAGATATAGGTATTAAGTTAACTAAAGCATGGGATGTGATTTCCCTATCTAAGAAGGCAGCAAATTTGGTATCTATATCTAGATCTATAGTTTTCTCTTGTCCTGCGGATTCAATTACCAGATTTATAGAAGGAGTCTGGAATATTCTAGCACAACCAAAACGGAGGGAATATTCGTCTGAACCTAAACGACGAAAAATAGTATTAAAATAAACAGATTTATTACCATCTGGAGAAGCTAATTTTCTAGAGCGATAAGAAATTTCTTCGGTTTGAGAACAATTACTTGAATTTATCAAAATACCCCCTGGTGCAAAAATCGTATTTTGACTTAAGACTCGCTCTATATACATTGCAAATCCTAGTAAAGCAGTAATGGAAATAAGAGTTGTTAACTTACTTAAAAATTGTTTCATACTAAATCCGGTTGAGATAGAAGCTTTATGATAAAGGTAAGGCAAAAGGCTTTAGTTGTCTAGAGTAGTTAGTGTAGGTTGGGTTGCTGCGATTCGTTAGGACAAAGAGGCCAAGATTGCAACATCACCCTTTAACCATTGGTTAAAAACTCATCACTTATCGATACTTTCTCTAATTTTGGCTAGATTCTACACTATCGATCCAATCCTGATGTCCCTCTAGGGTTTTCAGCAGTGTGCCGTCTAGTTTCCAGAGTTTAACTGTGCCGTCATAACTAGCAGTAGCAATTAACTCTCCATCGGGATTAAATTCTGCACTGATGACCCAATCCTGATGCCCTTCTAGAGTTGTCACCAGTGTACCGTCTGGTTTCCACAGCTTGACTGTCTTGTCTTCACTTGCAGTAGCAATCAATTCTCCATCGGGGCTAAAGACTACATCCCAGACCGAAGCTTGATGCCCTTCTAGAGTTGTCAGCAGTGTACCGTCTGCTTTCCACAGTTTGACTGTGCCGTCATAACTAGCAATAGCAATCAATTCTCCATCGGGACTAAATTCTACACTGATGACCCAATCCTGATGCCCTTCTAGAGTTGTCAGCAGTGTACCGTCTGGTTTCCACAGTTTGACTATCTGGTCTTCACTTACAGTAGCAATCAACTCTCCATCGGGGCTAAAGGCTACATTCGTGACCCCATCATCATGCACTTCTAGGGTGTTCACCAGAGCGCCGTCTGGTTTCCACAGTTTGACTGTGCCGTCATAACTAGCAGTAGCAATCAATTCTCCATCGGGGCTAAAAGCTACAGCATTGATCGAACCTTGATGCCCTTCTAGATTTGTCAGCAGTGTACCATCTGGTTTCCACAGTTTGACTGTGCCGTCATAACTAACAGTAGCAATTAACTCTCCATTAGGACTAAATTCTGCACGGATGACCCCATGTTCCAGTCCTTCTAGAGTTGTCAGCAGTGTACCATCTGGTTTCCACAATTTCACTGTCTTGTCAGCACTAGCAGTAGCAATTAACTCTCCATCGGGATTAAATTCCGCACTGATGACCCAATCCTGATGCCCTTCTAGAGTTGTCAGCAGTGTACCATCTGGTTTCCACAATTTCACTGTCTTATCATTACTAGCAGTAGCAATTAACTCTCCATCGGGGCTAAATGCTGCACTGTTAATCCCACGATCATACTCTTCTAGGGTGTTCACCAGAGTGCCGTCTGGTTTCCACAGTTTGACTTTAGTGCCAATTGAAGAAGCAATTAACTCTCCATCGGGGCTAAAAGCTACAGCATTGAAATATGAACCAAAGACTCCATCCGCCCAAAACGAATGATGCCCTTCTAAGGTGTTCACCAGAGTACCGTCTGGTTTCCACAGTTTCACTTGGGTGCCAATTGAAGAAGCAATCAATTCTCCATCGGGGCTAAAGGCTATAGCTAGCCAACCCATCTCCTCTAGGTTGTTGACTAGAGTGCCGTCTGTTTTCCACAGTTTTGTTGTGCCACCATAATCAACAACAGAAGCAATCAAGTTTCCATCAGGGCTAAAGGCTACAGCTATGACTTGAGAATCATGCTCTTCTAGGGTTGCCACCAGGGTACCGTCTGGTTTCCACAGTTTCACTTGGGTGCCAATTGAAGAAGCAATCAATTCTCCATCCGGGCTGAAGGCTATAGCACCGATCGAACCTTCATGTCCTTCTAGGGTGTTCATCAGAGTGCCGTCTGGTTTCCACAGTTTCACTGTCTTGTCAGCACTAGCAGTAGCAATCAATTCTCCATCAGGGCTAAAGGCTACATTCCTGACCGAACCTTGATGCGCTTCTAAGGTTTTCACCAGAGTGCCATTTGGTTTCCACAGTTTTACTGTCTTGTCTTCACTTGCAGTAACAATCAACTCTCCATTGGGGCTAAAGGCCACATCCCAGACTACATCCTGATGCCCTTCTAAGGTGTTCACCAGAGTGCCATCTGGTTTCCACAGTTTCACTTGGGTGCCAATTGAAGAAGCAATCAATTTTCCATCGGGGCTAAAAGCTACAGCATTGACCTTATCCTGGGGATACTTTCTCATGCGGAGAGTGTGCCGTAAGTAGCTATTCTGGGGACGCCTTACCATCATGTTAGACTTCTGCCAGTCGGTCATTTTTGCCAATATTCCTGTTGTTTTCAAGAGAATATCAGGTTTGAGTTGGCCAATATTTGGCAACTCCTCTAATTTTTCCCCACATTTGATGGCATCTAACTGTGTCTCTAACCTTTGCTCAAAGAGAGTTTCTAAGTTAGCAATGTTAGGTTTGATCTCAGCATTGTTCTCACCAAGAAGAGTCCTAAGTCTTTGAATCTCTGTTAACATACCTGCCCCAGAAACTATAACCAAGGTAGCTCCCATCCCTAAAAGGGTTATTTGCTGTCGGTGCTGTTGTTGTTTTTGTTGGCGCTCGATACTTTCTCTAATTTTATTCATAATCAATTTTTTAGTAGTTAACGCAGCAAAGCTAATTTTAGGATTTAGAAATTTACTTCTGAAAAATTTGATTTTGACAATTGTCTTTCTACAGTTCTAAACTCTATTTAGTATTGTAGTAATATAGTATAAGATATAACTTAAAGATTATAATTTTCAAATATGACCTATCTTAGCTTCAATTTCGGGTTTTAAATTAATAGTAATCATTATCTTATATTTACGCTTGATAATATTGTTAAAGGCCGAAAAAAAACCATTACTAATAGAAATAATATAGCAATTATATACTAATCCTAAATGACTTGAGAGAAAAAGTGTAGGGGTTTGGTCTCCAAATCTCATTTTCCTTGGGTTTAGTCTCTAAACCCCTACGATGAAATCTTACAACCTATTTAGGATTGCTGTGACAATAATTAGTCTTTTTTCGCTACCCTAATAGTATAGTAACTTTTATAAAAATTAGGCCATGAAACGTATTGTCTTAATCGCAGGTTTTGAATCTTTTAATACTGGACTATATCGCCAAGCTGCTCAAATGGCAACTTCCCGATGTCCAGATTTAGATATCCAAGTATTTAGCGATCGCGCTCTTTCCCAAGAACCGGAAACTGTTGCGACTGCTCTGGAAAATGCTGATGTGT
This sequence comes from Dapis hubbardiae BLCC-M172, assembly GCF_050016015.1. Classification (NCBI taxonomy): domain Bacteria; kingdom Bacillati; phylum Cyanobacteriota; class Cyanophyceae; order Oscillatoriales; family Microcoleaceae; genus Dapis; species Dapis hubbardiae. The sequence goes on along the minus strand of NZ_JBNHEQ010000192.1, from coordinate 23,388 downwards.
TTTTCGGTAGTCTCCTTTTTGACTACGACCAAGTTTTATGGTTGCGCGAAAGAGTAGAACATATTCCCATCCGTCTCGTTTTTGAGTCAGCATTAGAATTGATGGCATTAACAAAATTGGGAAAATTTGTGATCGGCGACCAACCGAAAGGAATGCCAAAACCAGTCAAATTTATTCTCAGTAAATTTTCCAGTGGGAGAGAGGAAGACAAACTCGCAGGTTATATCAGTTTCCTGAAAACAGGTCCGAAATTACTCAAGTTTGTACCAGTGAAAAAAGTGCAAGACCTCCGCAACTGGTTGATAATTTACGGTTATTGGAATGCAGGCGGTACAGAAAACGTTGCTGCTATGTCTTGGGTGTTGGCAGAAAAATATTTAGACTTAAAAGTCGGGGAAATACCTCCACCAGTGGAAACTCCCAATATGGGTTTACTGCATCCAGACTACCAAGGTTATTTTGAGTCTCCCAAAAAATATCTGGAATGGTATCGCCAACAGAAACCAACTTCCCCGACTCCAGTTGTTGGCATTTTGCTTTACCGCAAGCACGTCATTACTAAACAACCCTACATTCCTCAACTTATCCGCAAATTTGAAGCAGCAGGTTTAACTCCTCTACCTGTATTTATTAACGGAGTCGAAGGTCATGTTGCTGTCAGAGATTGGATGACGAGCAGTTATGAAAGTCAAAAGTATGATTCTCCTGAAACAGGACTTACGCAAATTAACCTTGAAAACCACAGAGGTAGGGGCGAATGGCATTCGCCCTCACTAGATTTCAAGTCAAAAGTCAAAAGTCAAAAGTTAGATTCTGTTAAACCAATACTTCCCCTATCTCCCGAAGCAGTGGAAGTTGATGCAGTCGTTTCTACTATTGGTTTTCCGTTAGTTGGGGGTCCTGCGGGTTCCATGGAAGCAGGACGACAGGTGGAAGTTTCTCAACGTATTCTCACTGCCAAAAATGTTCCCTATTTTGTAGCAGCACCTTTACTTATTCAAGATATTCATTCTTGGACGCGCCAAGGTGTGGGCGGTTTGCAAAGTGTTGTTTTATATGCACTGCCAGAATTAGATGGAGCGATCGATCCTGTTCCCTTGGGTGGTTTAGTGGGAGAAGATATTTATTTAATTCCGGAGCGGGTAAAACGTCTAACAGGTAGAGTCAAAAATTGGATAAAACTGCGTCAGACACCCCCCGCAGAAAGAAAAATTGCTGTTATTCTCTATGGTTTTCCTCCCGGTTATGGCGCCACAGGTACAGCAGCTTTATTAAATGTGCCGCGATCGCTCCTAAAATTTCTCCACGCTCTGAAAGAGGAAGGTTACAACGTTGGGGAAATTCCAGAAGATGGGGAACAACTTATTCGTCAAATTAAAGAAGCAGATGAGGCAATACAAAAACCAGACTTATCTAAAGTTGATATTAAAAGTCTCGAAAAATGGTTAGGATATCTATCAACAACTCGCATGGAAAAACAATGGGGAAATCTCACCCGCACAGGCATAAAAACCGATGGTGAAAAATTCCATATTGGCGGAATTCAATTAGGAAATGTTTGGATAGGAGTACAACCTCCACTGGGAATTTCTGGTGACCCCATGCGCTTAATGTTTGAAAGAGATTTAACACCCCATCCCCAATATGCTGCTTTTTATAAATGGCTCCAAAATGAATTTAAAGCTGATGCAATTGTTCACTTTGGAATGCACGGAACTGTGGAATGGTTGCCCGGTTCACCCTTGGGAAATACTGGCTATTCTTGGTCAGATATTCTGTTAGGAAATATGCCACATCTATATATATATGCTGCTAATAATCCTTCAGAATCTATGTTGGCAAAACGTCGGGGTTATGGCGTTTTAATTTCCCATAATATTCCTCCATACAGTCGGGCAGGTTTGTATAAAGAATTGGTGAGTTTACGAGAGTTAATTTCTGAATATAGAGAAGATCCTCAGAAAAATTCGGGGTTACGGGAACCAATTTTTAAGAAGATTTTTGATACTGGTTTAAATTCAGATTGTCCGTTTGAGTATGGCAAAAAATTAGGAATTGAATTTACTGCGGAAAATGCGCGAATGTTTAGTGCAGATGTGGTTAATCCTTATTTTTTCGAAATTTACGAATATTTGCAGGTTGTAGAACAAAGATTATTTTCTTCTGGTTTGCATACTTTGGGAGAAGTGCCTAACGAGGAGGAATTAAAGTCTTATTTGGAGGCTTATTTTGGGGAAGAAATCGGAGAGATAGACTCGGATTTTGGGCAAGGATATGCGGATGATCAGGTTAAAGAAAGTGTGGTAAATGTTCGGGATTTGTTGATGCAAAATACTGATGAATTGACTAATCTTTTACGGGGATTAAATGGAGAATATATTCCGGCTGCTCCAGGAGGAGATTTATTACGAGATGGTGCGGGAGTTTTGCCGACCGGACGAAATATTCATGCTTTAGATCCCTATCGAATGCCTTCTCCTGCTGCTTATGAAAGAGGGCGAGAAATTGCTCGAAAAATTATTACTCAACATCTCGAAGAAAATGATAATTATCCTGAAACTGTGGCAGTAATGTTATGGGGATTAGATGCTATTAAAACTCGTGGCGAATCAATCGGAATTTTATTAGAATTAGTAGGAGCTGAACCAGTCAAAGAAGGTACGGGTCGTATCGTTCGTTATGAATTAAAGACTTTAGCTGAAGTCGGTCATCCCCGCATAGATATTTTAGGAAATTTATCAGGAATTTTCCGGGATAGTTTTGTCAATATTATTGAATTATTAGACGATCTATTCCAACGAGCAGCAACAGCAGACGAACCCGTAGAACAGAATTTTATCCGCAAACACGCTTTAGTATTGCAAGCGCAGGGAGTAGAAAATATTTCAGCGCGGTTATTTTCTAATCCTGCTGGTGATTTTGGTTCGTTGGTAAATGACCGAGTTGTGGATGGAAACTGGGAGTCAGGGGATGAGTTAGGCGATACTTGGCAAGGGCGAAATGTCTTTAGTTACGGTCGTCAGGATAAAGGTGAGGCAAGACCAGAAGTTTTGCAAGAATTGTTGAAAGGTTGCGATCGCATTGTCCAAGAAATTGATTCGGTGGAATATGGTTTGACAGATATTCAGGAATATTATGCGAATACTGGTGGGTTGAAGTTGGCAGCAGAGAAAAAACGGGGTAAAAAAGTAAGTGCGAGTTTTGTCGAAAGTTTCTCCAAGGATACCACTCCCCGAAAATTGGAAGATTTGTTGCGGATGGAATATCGCACAAAATTATTGAATCCAAAATGGGCAGAAGCAATGGCAAATCAAGGTAGTGGAGGAGCTTACGAGATTTCCCAACGGATGACCGCGTTGATAGGTTGGGGCGGTACCGCTAATTTTGCTGATAATTGGGTTTATGACGGTGCTGCCGAAACTTATGCTTTGGATGCAGAGATGGCGCAGAAGTTACGGGAGGCAAACCCGGAAGCGTTTCGGAATATTATTGGGCGGATGTTGGAGGCAAACGGACGCGGTTTATGGCAAGCGGATGAGGAGAAGTTGCAGAAGTTGCGGCAGTTGTATGAGGTAGCGGATGAGGAAATAGAGGGTGTGAGTAGGTTGGGTTAAGTAAGTAGGTTGGGTTGCGCTGTCGCTTAACCCAACAAACCAAGATATTGTTGACCAACCAAGATAGTGTTGGGTTACTCCTGCGGAGAAGCAAGCTACGTTCCTTGCTACGCAACGCTAGCGCGTTATATGTCGCGTTAGCGAAACAACCCAACCTACAAAAGCGATCGCTCTAACTATTCTCTCGCGCCACCCTCTCCTGAATTGCCTCTTCCATAATGCGGATATTTTCTCGAATTGGTACACCTTCTTCTGTACAAACAGGAGGAGATCGTTTAACTTGCACTCCCGGTGGAATACGAAAAAGAAACCGAATTGGTTCGATATCGTCTCGGTGTTCTCAAACGTAAGCTTTTAATTCAGCTTTAGTCATTTATTCAAAATTATAGCAGTTTTCATGTTTTTTAGAGTACAGAGATTTGAGTTTAAAGGAAGAAGGAAGAAGTAAGAAGTTTTGTAGTCTACCTTTCTGAAAACCGCTATAAGTTTTATAAAAAATACCATATAAATATTAGGTTTTGTTACCTCAACCAAACCGACAATTCTATTCCTTAATAATTAAAAACAATGGTATCAATAGTATAATTTTCTATAACTAATAACAATGGTATAATTACGTTAAATAAACCGTGAGCTAGAATGCAACTTATAATACCGTATTTACGAAAAAGCCAACCTAATAATAAACCAATTGGAAAAATTTGAGCAAACTTTACCCAGTTGGGATTAAGAGTACCTGTATGTCCAATAGTCCAAAGTATTGAAGTCACTAAAATTGCTAACCAGTAGCGAGAATGTCGCCAGTTTAGATGTATTGCTAAATAGTTTTGTATTCCTAAGCGATAAATAATTTCTTCACTAAAGGCAGCAACGAGGAAAAATACAAAATTAGCAGCAGAATAATTCTCTATAGTCATGTTGCCATCAAATAATCTCCTCATTGAGGAGGCAAGTTCAGGGTTAGTAAACTTAAATAAAATAATAGAGTATAATATGGACAATGCTGTAACAGCCAAAGTAGGAATTATAAATTGGGAAAGTTTCAGTAAATGGTCTTTAACTTTCCTTGTAGAAACATGATTTTGTAAAGAGAGTGGATAGGCAAGTTTGGCAGCATAGTCGATTCCAACTGTTGTAAAAATCATCATTTTAAAAGAATCAATTAATAGCCGAATCATAATTCCAAAAACTTTGGCTAATGATAAGCTTTTTAGATCGATATCTAATAAAATAGACAACAGTTGCATACTGAAAAGAATACCTCCAGTTAATAATCCATAGTTAAAGTAAGGTTGGATTTCATAACGACGTTTTTGCCAAATAATCAAGAAGGCAAAAAAGAAAAATACTCCAGACAAACCCCAAATCAAGAAAAAAACCAAGTTTGTTGAATTCATAAATTTTCTATTAGTAGTTTGAGCAATACCAATCCAATAAATGTTATTCTAACATTCTTTAAATTTTGAAAATATTCAGGGCTTTATAAAAAAATAATTTAACCATAACATTTTCAAAATATTCTTCTAATAAAAACATTCATATCCTTACTTTAAATCATCTTGATTGAAAAAATAAAAATAATATATACAGCCATAAAATATTATAAACATACCCCATTTTTTTGTCTCATTTATCTGTTGAAAACTTGATTTTTTGCGTAAAAATTAAGGTTTAAAGTTTATCCTTTCAAGGATAAAAAAATCCTCTTCTTAAAAAGAAGAGGAAATTATTAATAATCTCCGGAAAAGAGGGAGTAGGGAGTAGGGCGAAATAATTGATGATTTATACGCGATAATTGATTGAATTTTTGATGATCGGAGAGGTCTATTAATTATTAATTGTTAATTATTAATTATTGAACAGCTTCTGACTTTTTAACCGTGGTTTCTTCCCACGAGGTTTTTTCGTAGTCGCGATCGCCAATACTCCCACTACCCTAATACCTCCTTTCTGCAAAACCTCTATGGCAGAATTCACCGTTGCACCAGTTGTATAAATATCATCCACCAACAAAACTGAAGCACGGGGGCGACGGTTACGCAAGTCTTTCCCCACAACAAAAGCATCCTTAACTGTCTCCAACCTCTCCCCACGAGACAAACCATATAACGCCTGGGTTTGCTTCACCCTTGCTAAACCATTTCGTCGTATCTGCAAACCTGTTGCTTCACAAAAACTATTGGCCAATAGTTCCGCCTGATTAAAACCTCGTTCCCTCTGCTTTTTTTTGTGCATGGGAATGGGTACAACCACTACTTTGTCAAGGGTTGCTACTTGTGAAGCTAACCACCCATCTGCCAACCAATACCCCAGAGGTTTTGCTATTTGTGGGTTATCTTTATATTTCATGGCAGCGATCGCTCGTTTGAGACTATCTTTATATTGACCCCAAATAAATACAGGTACTTCTCCAGGAAATATTTCTCCCCCACCAGGAAACTGACAGCGCCAAACTTGTTTTTCGCAATATTGACAAAACTCTCTGTCTGCCGATCGCTGACAAAGAGGACAGTTGGGCTTAAGAAATATATTTAGAAATGGTTTAAGGATTTTTTTCCAGATAAATTTAATGATTTTCATTTCAGTTATCAGTTAACAGTTGTCAGTTTCTCATTCTTAAATATTACCTTATTTTTATCTGATCAAAAAATGCTTTTTGTTTAAAACTAAATTTAAAAAAGTAGTTATTTATGAATTCGTAATTTTTGCCTTTACGACCAAATTGAAAAAAGGTCATTACAGTCTTCATCTCTAAATTCCTACCAGCAGAGAAAAACACTGTAGCAATATGTTATGAAAATGGGATAACCCCAAACTTTATTACACATATAAATTTGAAAAATTCAGCTTTTTAATATACTGATATTTCCCTATTTTTTTCCTCTATTCGATAACTTTAGCAATATTTTATCAAATTAGTATAGCATGAGGAGACTATTTACTGATAAAATCAGAGTTAAGCCAAAAAATAAGGTCTCAAGCATCCCCTTAAAAGGGGATGAAAAAGTAAACTTCAGTATTTCAAGCCTCTGAGTACAAATAGAGGTACTGTTAAGGAAGTTCCTCCGCAGGAGGCTAACTGATAACTAAAATGACGTGAGCAAAGTAAGAGTTTCGTGTATAAGTTTTACTGGCTAAATCAACTTGAATCATCAGACCGGGAGACAGTGGGAGAAAAAGCTTTTTATTTAGCTAATCTCATGGAGAAAGGTTATCCAATTAACCCCGGTTTTGTCATTCCAGCAAATAGCTTTTGGCAATTTTTACAATATATTGATTGGTCAGACCCTTTATTATCTGATTTCCCTCATTCTTCTTTACATTTTAATATTAATGACTATCAACAATTACAACAGATTTCTCAATCAATCAACTACTATATCGTCTATACTGATTTACCATCCGAGTTAGTCTCATATTTGGAATCTGCAATTAATAATCTTAATACTGAAGCATTAATTTTTCAGCCTTATTTAGCTTCTCCTAACCTGGAAAATTTTGGGATATTAGAACCAACAATTTGTCAAGCTAAATCAGAACAATTTACCCAAGGAATTAAACAAGTATGGGCAGAAATATTTAAAGCTAAAAGTTTATTATATTGGCATAGTCACCAAGTTGATATTCAACAACTTCAACCAGTAGTTTTAGTACAACCTTTACAGTCAGCGATCGCTTCAGGAACTATTCAAGCTTTTGCAGATAGTTGGGAAATTCAAGCAACTCATGGTTTAGGAATATCTATTGAGCTGGGGCAAATTATTCCCGACTCTTATCAAATTTCTCCTGAAAATTACACCATACAAGATAAAAAATTAGGGAATAAAATTATAGCTTATAACCTTGATTCAGCTACAAAAGTAAGCTATACCAATACATGGCAAGAAGTTTATCATACTCAAATGCCTATTCCTGACACTTTACCAGCACTGCAAGCTTTTTTCTTGCCAGAAGATGTACAAAAAGAATTTACTTTAGCAGATAACCACCTACAATTATTACTGGAATTAACTCAGGAAATAACCAATAATTTCCCGAATTATTTTTGTTTGAAATGGAGTTTATTTAAAAGTGGGGATGATGCTGAACCTCAACTATTAATCACCGATTTTAAGAAACTTCAAAAAGACTATCAAGATTTAGAAAATTCATCTAGTTCGACAACAGAAGAAAAAAAACAATCTATTGAAAATAGCAATGTTCCTATCATTACAGGTATAGCAGCATCAGCAGGAAAAGTAACAGCTAAAGCTATAGTTATTCAGGGTTTTACTCCACAATTAAAAGAATTTCCTGAAGGATCAATTTTAGTTGTATCGGCAGTTATTCCTAGTTATTTGCCATTACTAAAAAATTCTGCTGGAATTATTTCTGAACAAGGTGGTATCACAAGCCATGCTGCAATTTTAGCTAGAGAAATTGGGATTCCTGCTATTGTCGGAGCTACCAATTGTACTCAGATAATTAAAACAGGTAACTATTTATTAGTTAATGGAAACAATGGAGAAGTACATCTAGTTAAAGAACAGAAAAATAATCATCAAACACTGGATATAGAAGTAACAGAAAATTCTCTTCATTCTCAAAACTTCTTTCCCATTGGCACTAAATTATTTGTAAATATCAGTCAAATTAATTCTATTCAAAAAGTTAAAGATTTACCCATAGATGGAGTAGGATTATTACGCTCGGAATTAATGGCAATTGAACTGTTAGAAAATCGTCATCCTTTATGGTGGATACAACAAGGTCGTCAATCAGAATTAATAGATTTAATGTTACAGAATCTAACTCAATTTGCTGCTGCTTTTGCTCCTAAACCAGTCTTTTATCGTTCTCTTGATTTGGGATTATTTAATTCTAGTTATCAAGAAAAACAATTTACTGAAAAACCAGAACAATTATCTCTAAATTATCCTAGCAATCAAAGCAATCATTCTAGTCAAAATATTCATTCTCAAAATCTAGCTCAAGACTTAAATTTTTCCTCTCAAACTAATTATTATAATCCCATATTAGGACAACATGGCACATTTAGTTATATGTTAGAACCAAGTTTACTAGATTTAGAAATAAATATCTTATCTGAAGTACATAAATTAGGTTATAGTAACGTTCATTTAATCTTGCCTTTTGTACGTTCTGTAGAAGAATTTAAATTTTGTTGGAGTCGAATTGAAAGCAAATGGCAGGATCAACCAAATAATTTTCAAATTTGGATTATGGCAGAAGTACCATCAGTTTTATTCTTATTACCTGAATATGTGAAAGCAGGCGTACAAGGTATTGCTATTGGTACTAATGATTTAACACAATTATTGTTAGGTATAGACCGAGAAAAAGCAGAAATAAAAAATGCTTTTGATGCTCGTCATCCAGCAGTAATGAGAGCAATTAACCAATTAATTTCTCAGGCTAAAACTGCTGGTATTCCTTGTTCTATTTGTGGTGATGCTCCTGCTTTATACCCAGAAATAATAGATGATTTAATTCGGTGGGGTATTACTTCCATTTCTGTTAATGTGAACGCTGTTGAGCAGACTTATCAAGCGATCGCTCGTGCCGAACAACGTTTAATATTAGAAGCAGCTCGACTCAATAATGGATAATGGATAATGGATAATGGATAATGGATAATGAAAACTACAACAGGATTCGTAGATTGGGTTGAGGTAACGAAATTCCACATCAACTATGGTCGAATAATAGTTTTATTTGGGTACTATTAAAATTTGTTTTTATCGTTCAGCAGCATAGTTTAGATAAGCCAAAATATCCTGTTGTTTCAATAGGGAAAATCTGCTAATAATTCTTCATAAGTCTTTCCTGTAGCTAGATCGGGAAGTACATCATAAACAGTTATTATTATAGCTCTAACACAAGGTTTTCCACTACGTTTTCCTGGTTCAATAGTAATAATATTTTGTTCTAAGATGACATATTTATTTGACAGATTAGGAGAATTTTATTTTACACAAATTCAAGGATTTTCTAACTATTTTAATTTCTCTTTTTCTTGAGGGTGACTCCTTCAAAGCGATCGCTCGCTCGTGCTGAACAATGTTTGATTTTAGCAGCAGCTCGACTCAATAATGGATAATTAATAATGAAAACTACAACAGTATTAGTAGGTTGGGTTGAGGTAACGAAACCCAACATCAACTATGGTGGAATAAAAGTTTCATTTAGGTACTATTACAGCGGTTTTCATTTGAGTACACCACAGTAGGGGCGAGCAAGTGAATCGCCCCGTAAGGGGTTTTGGTTATGACGATGTAGTTTATCCATCTGAAAAACGCTGTAAAGTTTATTTTTCCCGTTCAGCAGCATAGTTTAGAAAAGCCAAAATATCCTGTTTTTTAAATATGTAAAATCTTCTAACATGACATATTTATTTGACAGATTAGGAGAATTTTATTTTACACAAATTCAATGATTTTCTAACTATTTTAATTTATCTTTCTTCCCACATTTCCCACATTTCCCACACTTCCCACACCCTGCTTTTTTCAGCAAACCCTAGCTAGCTTTTCTCCCCGTGAGCTTTTGCAGTCTTTCGCAAAGTTTCTGAAGGCAACTCCCCAAACATAGCTTTGTAATCGCTAGTAAAATGACATGGACTGTAAAACCCAAATTCACTAGCGAGGATGGCGATCGTACAATTTTCGGGTTCCCTTGCTTTCAGGCGTTGTCGCACTGCATTAAGTCGTTGCACCTTGAGATAACGCATCGGACTCACGCCAAATAAGTCCTGAAAACCAAAAGATAACGCACGACTGCTACACCCTAAATTTTCAGCTAGTTGTTTTAAAGTCAGAGGTTTTTCCAAGTGTGCTAACATTTTTTGCTCTGCTTGGGCAATCAACTTTGCTCTTCGGGAAGGTTTGAGGAAAGACTTGGAATTTAACTTAATGGGAATCTGACTAATCAACAAAGGAACGAAATCATCAGCAACCAGTTTCTCAATGTGAGGGTTTTGAAACCAAGTCGGTTTGTGTACTGCTAACCAAAAAAGTTGTTTCAGATAATCTTTAATTTCTTTCATCCCAGTTAAAGGCAAATTCACATGATTTTTACTCCGGAAATTATCGTCTAGATCGTGGCGTTGTAGTTGGTCTGCATAAGTATGAAAAGTTTTAATAGGTATTAAAATTTGTGTCAATGCTCCACCGTGAGAACTTATGAAGTCTCCTCCCCTACCATTAAAACTAAAAATAGTCCTTTCAGGCTCAATACGGTAACGGAAAGAGGAATATTCCTTTTCATTCTCAGACCAAATTATCGAAAAATTTATATAGTTGTTTATAGGACCGGCGCATAATTTAAGCCCTAGGTTCGCCTGATTATATACGAAATATATGTCACCAAACTGAATTGACAAAATCTCAGCTTGAAAATAACCAGAAGTGAGTTGTATGACTTCGGCCTTGTGATGAGCAAAAAACTCTTTGAAACAATCCACATCTGTAAAAGATTTGCAGACAATCTTAGGATTGCCTATTCCAGGAGCATCTTGAGCTTGGGCAATTTTACTATTGTTTGTATTCATCAATCAACTTACTTTTACACCACTCCATCAAAAAAATAATCCAACCAGATATAAGTAAAGTTAATGCAAACTCAAGCTTAGTTATTTAATTTCTATATCTGAGAAAGTTTCAATTTTTGATTATCCACAGAGATAGATTACCACTAAAGTAACTTTGAGGTCTTTGGATTACTCTGTTGTGCTACAGAGTGGGTATGAGATATCCTAATTCGATTTTCGATTAACAAATTCAAAGAAGTCCAATTCAGTCCAGGTGATAGGGTTCCAATCTAGCGATCGGGACTCTACATAACATCCCAAGGCCAGATTGTGTTTTGGAATGTAGCCTGAGATGCGTGTTAACCCTTTTTATGAGGTTTTATCAATGTTTTTTAACGGTCTTTTGAACCGGACTTTGAAAGGAGTTGTGGCGTTTGCGATCGCCATTGCCTTTTTGCTAAGTGCTGTGACACCCCCCGTACTGGCAGCCGAATCAGGTTTTGATTGGGAAGAAGAATATGCCTACACCCTCGGTGTACAAGCATTTATCTATGCGTATCCTTGGGCTTATATGCCAGTTGCTTACTGGACTCGCTTGAAAGACACAAACGGGGAGAGAGGAGAAGAGGGTGAAGTTAACAAGTTTTTTCACTACAAGAAACTCCGGGACGATACTCATACCGCAGGTGGTGGCCCCAACAACGACACCATATATTCTCACGCAGTTATATACCTTGGAGATGAGCCGCTTATCCTTAAAGTACCTGAGATGGATCGCTACTACTCAATGGAGTTGACTGATTACAGGGGAGACAACTTTGCCTATGTGGGTAAGCGGGCTACTGGGCTAGAAGCCGGTAACTATGCGCTGATTGGCCCCAATTGGGAAGGTGAACTGCCTGAAGGTGTGAAGAGGATTGAAGGCTCTTCCAGTACCCCTTGGGGATATATCGCAGGGCGAACTTTGGTGACCGACACGGAGCGGGACTCGGGAGACCTAGAGGAGATATACGAAATTCAGAAGGGTTATAAGCTAACACCGCTATCCCAGTTCCCCGATTTTGATGTAATACCATCAGGCCCTGAACTTTGGAAACCTTACCTGTATGAAGCCTCTGGCAATTATCCACCCTCTGACGATCCCCTTGCATATTGGAAGAATATTAACCACGCCATGGGCGAGAATCCACCCGATCCTGACGATAACAGCTTACTTAGATTGTTTGCAGAGATCGGTATTGGACCAAATTTAGATGTTGATCTGCAAAGCGATAGCATCAAGCGCGGTCTTGAACGTGCCAGCACTGATGGACTTCGGATTATCGATGATGCCTTCGCTACAGGGTATGCCCAGAAACAGGTTAATGGGTGGAACTATCCGCCTCCGGAAATTGGTCGCCCTTCAGCAAGTCACGAATGGTTGGTTCGTGCAATCCAAGCTCAGACTGGTTTAGTTGCCCATGACCCGATCGAGGCAATCTATATGAATATATCGTTGGATGGGGATGGCAATCGCCTGTCAGGGGAAAACCTTTACCAGCTTCGGTTTGAGGAGGGTGAGCTACCTGAAGTCAATGAGTTTTGGTCGATCACCATGTACAACTCCCAATACAACCTAGTGAGTAACGAAATCGATCGATTCTCAGTGGGAGACCGAAGTGGCATGAATACTGCTGAAGATGGCAGTCTCACCATTTCCATCCAGCACGATCGTCCAAGCAAGTGTCCCAGTAAGGATGAAGACCCCAGTGGAGACGAGTGCCCCAACTGGCTACCCGCGCCTGAAGGCAATTTCTTGATGTTCATGCGTCTGTACTTACCGGGATACCCAGCGTTGTCACAGTGGTGGGAACCACCCGCTTTGACTAAGTTAGGTCCTGATGGTGATGCTTTGTCTGCCCAAGCTGTTGAAGATGTAGCTCAAGAAGATTTTTGGGACACAATCATTCAGCAGGTTGAGAAACGTTATTCAACCAAATAGCGATCGCTATTCACAGGACTTACCCATGAGGTAGGAAAAACCCAGGTCATCCAACAGCCGGATCGAATGCCTAAGTAGTTAATGAATTTAGTCTCGATGGGGCGGATTGAGTGACTCAATTGGGTGAGCAATGCTCACCCTAATTACTCGGAAGAATAAACCTGACAAACTAGGACTAACAAAAATATGTCAATTATAGATCAAGCGTCTTCAGCTACTATTAGAAAGCAGAATGAGTACATAGAACTTGCTCAATTTTATGATTTATTGATGGAAGCAGGCTATTACGATTATCAAGCCTTTGTTAACTCACTGGCACTTATCTTAGAAACCCGAACAAAAATCCTGGATGTGGGTGTCGGAACTGGTTTACTTACTGAACAAATGCTGAAAGTTCAGGATTACGATATCGTAGGGGTAGACTTTTCTGAAGAAATGCTTGTCAAAGCTCGGCGTAGGTTATCAGATTACAATGTCAAGTTATTAAATTTAGACATTAGAGACTATCCAGAAAATGAATCTTTCCAATCTATCATTTCTAGTGGTGGTACTATCTGTATTTCACACCAAGATAGCGGGCAGTATCGATTATATAGTTACTGCGATGATAAGTTAGATCATCTTAGCCTACTGCGTAAACTCTACAATCTCTTAGAAGACGATGGATTACTAATTATTTCAATTCAGGGAGAACACAAGAATTATTCAAAAGCAATATCAGAAGATATTACTTACTCTCAAGAAATCAACCATTCAGGTGACTATATGACAAAGTGGTATACATTTTCCAATGAGGAAAAAATACTTGCACGTCAATTTGTAAAGTTAGTCGTTTTCGATGAAATAGAAATGATAAATTCATTTACTGAAGTTGGGTTTAAGTCTCTAGGGGTTGATACATCCAATAAGTTTTACGTTTTCCAAAGGTAAATGTTGTCTGTCGTCTCTCCAGCACGGAGAGATGCTTATCGATACAAGTTTAATATTAGAGTTGTTGGAAAATAAAAATTGAACAATACTCAAAAGCTTTATATAGTAAGCTTTAAGAAATTTAGAGCCTAAAAAAATATAAACTTTGACTGATAAGGGTTTAAGCCATTTTTTTAGCTTAATTCCCAACAACTCTATTGAGTAGCTATAAAAGTTATTTCAGATTGTATCAAAACCGTCTCCTACTTTCCACTCCCCATCGCTTTTCCTTCCCCACGAGGATCTGCCGCTCCTTCCAAGATTCCATCCTCATCCACCACAATTACATTTGCGTTACCCCAACCACGTCGCATTACCACATCATGTCCGCGCTGTTTCAACTCATTCACAGTTACCTCACTAAACCCCCCTGTTTCCAACATCAATTTATCTGGCAACCATTGATGATGAAAACGTGGAGCAGATACAGCTTCCGCAGCATTCATTTGATACTCCAACACATTCAAGACAACCTGCAAAACCGTCGTAATAATTGTACTTCCTCCAGGAGCACCAGTCGCCATAATTAACCTGCCATTCTCCGTAACAATAGTAGGAGTCATACTAGACAAAGGAGTTTTTCTCGGAGCTATAGCATTCGCCTCACCCCCCACCAAACCATACAAATTTGGCACCCCAGGAGCAACAGCAAAATCATCCATCTCATTATTTAACAATATTCCTGTTCCAGCAGTTACCACTCCAGCACCAAAACTACCATTAATTGTATATGTCATACTAATAACATTTCGTTCTGCATCCACGACAGTCAAATGAGTAGTATCGGGAGATTCCCAAATATGACTCCTTAAAACTTCTGGTGATGCTGGTTTTACTTCACTCGAACGTCTGACTTTTTCAAGATTAATTTCCTCACGTCGTTTTTGCGCATAACTCAAGCTAGTCAATTCCTTAACTGGCACTTCCACAAAATCTGGGTCTCCCAAATATTTAGAGCGATCGGCATAAGCAACCCGCATTGCTTCAGTCAATAAATGAATAGTATCAGGATTTTCTCTACCCCACTTTTGTAAGTTAGTCTCTCCCACAATATTTAATATTTGCAGTAGATGTACTCCTCCAGAAGATGGTGGCGGCATAGCACAAACTTTCGCTTGCCGAAACTTGCCACAAATAGGTTCACGCCATATTGGTGTATAATCTTTTAAATCTTCTAAAGTAATTAGACCTCCCTCTTGAGCCATATCAGTAGCGAGCGCCTCAGCAATTTTACCCGTATAAAAGCTTTGAGGATTTTTAGCAATAGTTTCCAAGGTTTCAGCTTTATCAGTTTGAATCAGTAAATCTCCCGGTTGATATGCTTGACCATCTTTAGTAAATATATCCCTAGCTGCCGGGTTTCTATTAATTACTTCTAACTCCTCTTCCAGTTTACTAACGAAGATATCGCTCACCTCAAACCCATCACGAGCATAACGAATAGCTGGTTTGAGCAATTCTGACCAGGACAACTTACCATAGTATTTATGAACATTATACAATCCTGCCACAGTTCCCGGAACTCCCACTGCTAAATGTCCATCTAAACTTGCTCTTTTATCTACTTCTCCCTTTTCATTAAGGTACATATTTCGAGTTGCTGCTTTAGGCGCTCTTTCCCGAAAGTCTAGCGCTCGAATTTTATACTGTTGAGTCTCAGAATTTTCTGGAGGAGTTCCCAATAGTAAAAAACCTCCACCTCCAATACCTGCCGAAAATGGCTCTACTACTGAAATGGCAAAAGCCGTAGCAACCGCTGCATCTACCGCATTACCCCCTTTTTCTAGCATTAACTTTCCTGCTTCACTAGCTAGGGGATGAGCAGAAACTACTATACCTTCTTGACTCCGTTTTAATTCTGCTAGAGGTAAAGATTTTGAAGAGTTGGAAGTACAGCCAAACAGTGATATAGAAACAGCCATACAACTAAATATTAGTATTTGGCTTTTAGTCTTAGGAAATCGAATCTGAGGCATTTAGCAACTACTGGGATTAATAATAATTATTCTTTATATCATGTCCGGTAGCATCGGTATTGTATAGAGAAGCTAAGGAAGAAGGAAGAAGAAAGAAGGAAGAAGAAAGAAGAAAAAGCTTACATAAGGTAAATATTTCCCCAACTTTTAAACAAACGATACCAGCGGACATAATATTATACCATTTCTCAAAAACTTTTATACATTTGATTGAAGTAGGGGAGTAGGGGAGTAAGGGAGTAGGGGAGAAGTAAAACAAAGGAATAATTGATGCTAAATCAACTAAAACTAATAAAAAAGTAATTAAACTAAGGTAATTACTTAATAACTGAAGTGTTATCCAAGTATAGCGTTAATGCATGGGAATTGGTATTATTCCTAAATTTACCAAAATAGTTAGGTCGCGCAACCGCGACTTTTAATTAGTTAGCCGATAGAACATCCATTCCGCTTTGGTTCCCATATCAAATGCGGAACAACTGCGGCAGCTATATTGCTCTCTTTTGGAATTATTGATGTTTTATTCATCTATTGTCCAATAGTTAGGGTAGGCTGATTAAATCTCAAAACCTTTATAGGTAAAAGTTTCAGCCTTTTCATGTTTTATATTGATGTTTTATTCATTTGTTGTCCAATAGTTACCGAAAAATAAAGGTATAAAGCCTCTCACTCCCCGTGGAGAAACAAAAAAATTCTTCCTTTTATTCAATCCTATCCGTTTTTAGGGAGAGGTAATTATCAATTATCCATTATCAATTATCCATTATTGAAAGGAGTTTCAGCGCAGAAGTGAAGTACATATCCACAAGGAAGTTTGGCAGCTATATACTTTCATGCAACAAAGCCGCCTTTAAGACTAAAAAGTTAGGACGGCTGGCAGACAAGCAAAAAAAGATACAGGTACAATTATTAGTCCTACTTTCGGAAGTCTTCCCACACTTCCCACACTTCCCACACTTCCCACACTGTCTTGACGGACTACCAAAATAATTAAAGTAATAGTTTGACTTCCGACTTCTGACTTCCGACTTCTGACTTCATATAAATTAAGTGGTCTATCAACCAATTAAATCTATCAAAATATACAAAAATGTCTTAAAATTTTATTTATGACTATTACAATTTTATTAAAAACTAATACTGTTTTAGATTTTTGTGACTAATTGACTAAATTTAGGCTTTTTTAAAACACAAAATAATTCTTAAACTGTATTTTAATTTACAATACTCCTTGAGTACCACAAAACCTTGTAATTGTCAAGAAAAAACTTTTATAGTTTTAAATTATGGAATGGCAAGAAAATTCTGGTAATTGGGTATTAATACCTTCTCACCCCAAAGCAGTCATACATTTTTTAGGTGGAGCGTTCGTAGCAACTGCACCTCATGTAACTTATCGTTGGTTATTGGAGATTCTAGCAAATCAAGGCTATGCAGTAATAGCTACTCCTTTTGTCAATACTTTAGACCATTTAGCAATGGCTAAAAATGTTCTCAGCACTTTTGAGAATTGTCTTAATCATTTATATGCTAGTAGAAGACTCAGGAAAAAATCTTTACCTATATATGGAATAGGACATAGTATGGGATGTAAGTTACATTTACTTATGGGTAGTTTATTTTCCATAGAAAGAGCTGGCAATATTCTGATATCTTTCAATAATTTTGCAGCTCGTGATGCCATTCCCCTGGTCGAACAAATATCTTCTGTAGTGAAAGTAGAGTTTACTCCCTCCCCAAAAATGACAAACAGCCTAATTCAAAAACGTTATCGAATTCGGCGCAATTTATTAATTAAATTTAATGATGATGATATAGATCAAACCCTTCGTTTGAGCGATCTATTACGACTGCGTTTTCCCAGTATGGTTACAGTTCAGAGATTAAACGGAAACCACTTAACACCTTTGGGTCAGGACTTAACTTGGTCTGTAGGAAAAGTATATACCCCTGTAGACGCCGTTGGTCAATGGCTGAAACAAGAGGTTTATCGGGACTTAAATAAACTTAAACGTGAAATCCTACTTTGGCTGAACCCCCTAGCACCAATATCATAGCCTCATCCTGATAAATTCCAGATTTAGATATTAGCATCAAAAGTATTATTTTGTTCTGGAGAATATGGCAAATAATTTTTAGCAATTAACAAACAGTTACGATTATCCGATGTACGGGTATAACTAATATTGTCTGCTATAGCATACATTAATTTTATACCCCGTCCACCACCAACAAAGATATCTGTTTGAGTGGGTTGCTCTTTTAGCCATTTGAGCAAGTCAAAAGGCTGACCATAATCCCAAATTCTAATTTCCAGGTAGTCAGTATAGATTTTAACTTCAATATCTATAAGTGTTTCTGTAGGTAAATATTTATGGGCATGACGAGTTGCATTAGTAAAAGCTTCAGCTAAAGCAAGCTCACACTCTAACCAAACTTTTTTGGGAATTGGTGCTTGGTGCAACTGCTCAAACCATGATAAAACTTTGTCATTTTCTCCCAGGTCTGAACAAACTTGTAAATCAGCTTGATGAAACTTTGGTAATTTATCAGAATCTTTTACTTTAGTCACACTTAGCTTCTTAAGTAATTACATAATATTTCAGGTATATTGTAAAGTATATGTCAATCACAATAAGGCAAATTTTCTAACCAAACCTTCATATCTAAAAATATAAATATATATCTTTAACACTATCACAATTCAGATTTTGGTAAAATCTGAATTGTCATTTTGAACTTGAGGATACAACCAATAATTTTTCTTAATTAACAAACAGTTACGATTATCAGATGTACGGGTATAACTAATATCGTCTGCTATAGCATACATCAGTTTGATACCTCGCCCACCAGGAGCAAACATATCTGGCTCTGGTTGTACTTTTAACCATTCTGTAAAGTCAAAGGGCTGACCATAATCCCAAATTCTAATTTCTAGGCAGTCAGTATACATTGTAACTTCAATGTCTATAGGTGTTTCTGTAGGTAAGTATTTATGGGCATGGCGAGTTGCATTAGTAAAACCTTCAGCCAAAGCTAACTCACACTGCAACCAAATTGTTTTTGGAATTGGTGCTTGATGCAATTGCTCAAACCATGACAAAACTTTGTCATTTTCCGCCAGGTCTGAATGAACTTGCAAATAAGCTTTGCGAAATTTTGGTAATTTATCAGAACCTTTCACGTTAGTCACACTTCGCTTCTTAAATAATTAGTATAGTATTTCAGGTATATTTTAAGTTATATTATGGAGTATATGTATAAAATTCATGATAAATAATTAAAACTACCTAAAAGCTTGGTTTGTATGATAACAGGTAATAATGGGTCTCTAAATGCAGATTGTAATGGGGCAACATAATCAGTAAAGTTAGGTTGATACTTAAGCATACTGCATATGGGTATTTTGACTTGTCCTCAAAGAATATTTATGTGGTCAGCTTAGAATATCTGTCCCAACATTGATTTATCCCTATTCATTTATTTAGTAGGAGTTTGGTCACCAAAACCCTAGAATAATTAATCCCTGTGACTTTAGTCTGGGGAGTAGTCAAAAACTCCTAATGGTCTACTCACTTTTATCTCGGCATTTAGCCGAAACGGTGAATTGTTTAACTAAGTCCATGATATATAAAGTTTTGGTTATTGATGATGATACTGCCATTCAGGAATTACTCAAAAGAGTTCTGCGGAAACAGGGTTATGAGGTGACAGTAGCAAGTAATGGTGAAGAAGGTTTTGAACAAGCAAAACTCGTGCAACCTGCTTTGATTATCTGTGACTGGATCATGCCACGACTCACGGGAATAGAAGTATGCCGTAGGGTTAAAGCTAGTCCCGATCTGTCTACTACTTTCTTCATTTTGTTAACTTCTTTAGGAACGGTTCAAGATCGGGTCAAAGGTCTTGATGCTGGTGCTGATGACTTTATTTCTAAACCCATAGAAATGAATGAAATGAAGGCTCGGGTTCGAGCTGGACTTCGACTGCATCAGCTTTCTCAAGATTTACAGACTCAAAAGCAATTACTAGAAGCAGAATTAGCTGAAGCTGCTGACTATGTGTGTTCTCTCTTACCAGAATCTTTAATAGAACCAGTAAAAATTGAATCCCAATTTATTCCTTCTCGCAAGTTAGGCGGAGACTGCTTTGATTATTATTGGTTAGATGAAAATTACTTGGCTGTATATTTGTTGGATGTCGCAGGCCATGGTTTACGGGCAGCACTTCCTTCAGTTTCAGTTTTGAATTTGTTAAGGTCAAAGGCCATACCTAATATAAATTACCATCAACCTAGTGATGTACTTAGGGCTTTAAATAATACTTACCAGATGACCTATCAAAATGACAAATATTTTACCATTTGGTATGGTGTTTATAATCGTTCTCAAGGTCAACTGGTCTATGCAAGTGCGGGTCATCCCCCGGCTATTTTAATTTCAGGTGATGGTCAGCTCGCTCAGGCCAATAAATTGAAAACTCCTGGAATGCCTATTGGTATGTTTCCAGAGGCTACTTATATAGATGATTCTTGTGTAGTTCAAAAGTCTAACTCCCTTTACATATTTAGTGATGGTGTTTATGAAATACCTCAACGTGGAGGTGGAATTTGGGGTATAGATAACTTTATTAATCTAATTTTAGAATACAATCAACATGGTTTTTGTCATCTAGATAAGGTCTTAGACTATGTGAGAGAGTTGAATGGTAGTAATGTCTTTAGTGATGATTTTTCTTTACTAAAGGTTGTTTTTGGTTAGGCTGTTTATGTCTCCTCAAGTGTCGGTATTCAGCCGTCAGCTATAAATTATTAACTTAAGTAGATAGGCAAAAAAATTTATAAAATGCCTAAGACCTGGATCTGAGGAAAACTTAAACTTTATAGCAAAGAATTATCCATTATTTGCTATTAACCCAGTTATGATCCAGGAGGCTAGCTGACCGCTAATAGCTGTTTGCGCAGCATTCCGCAGGAAATGCTTACCCTCAAGTTATTTAAGGATTAAGATTAAATAAAATATACAATTAAAAAAGGAAAGTTTAAATATATTAAACCCAATTCTGTAAAAACAATTTTCAGAACACGTTTGAGTTAAGTAATATGAGAGTTATTTTCCTACAATTGTTATTTCTCTTCTATATTTAAGAGCTATGGGTAATTTTTCTTTTACTCCAAATATTTAAGGCAAATTTAGAATATTTCATCTTGAGAGAAAAGAAAATTTGTTTGATGGCTAATTAATGCAACTTGAGATAATAGTAATTTTTAGTTGCTATATTTATCCTAACTAATTCCAAAATTTAATTTCTACTATATCCAAGTTAAATGCTAAATACCTTAATCTAGACTAGATTTAAGTCTTTGCTAGAATTGCCTCAAAGTTATTACTTAACTTATATAGCTTTAATCTTGATAGTAGTTACAAATCAAACATAGAAATTATTTAACCTAAAGTATCTTAGACTTCAGATAAGTAGAAGGTTAGTTACAAAGTTTTGATTTGATTTTTTCTTCCATACATCAAATTAGATAGTGCATTTTATCTCAAATCAAAAATTTCTTCCTGATTAATTTTTTGGGGATGTACACTTTTTCATAGATGCACCCCTTTTTACCCATAAATATTTCAGGTTTTGTTTGAATTAGTGACGGATTTATAGAGGAAGATTTAATCTACTACTTACATACTTTTGAAAATCTAAGATACTGATTGATAAATTTTACGATTTGCTTTGAGCTTGAAGATTTTTATTAGATTCAGAATGATCTTTTTGAAACTCTTCTCGGTTAGTAAATATCTCAAAAACTCGATCCATACTTGTTAGTTCAAACAGAATTCTAATTTGTTCATTAATAGAACATACAACTAACTGAGATCCAGCAGCACGAACAGTTTTAAGCGCTAATACTAAAGCACCTAAACCGGAGCTATCCATAAAAGTTACTTCTTTAAAATCTATCACAACAATATCAGCTCCAGCATCTACTTGTTCACTAATTTCTTGGCGAAATGAAGTAGCTTTAGTACCGTCTAAAATACCAGAGGGTTGAATATATTTAACAACAGTGGTCATATTTTCTAGAAGCTATAATTCTAAGTATTAAGAAACCTAGGCTAGTATAGCTTATTACTGAGATTAACTCCAAGTATGTCCAAATCAATTCCTAATTTTGAGCTTCTCTGCTCTTTGATTTAAATTGTAGGACTAACTTTAGCACGGAATAGCAGTTTATTCCCTTGCTTATAGCCAGTATAACGAACTTTTACCATTTCTCCTTTCTCCACAGATCCCTCCATCAGTTGATGGAACTGGGGGTCAAAAGGAACTTCTGCTCCAACATTAGCGATAGATTCCACATTCCAGTGTTCCATCAATTTTTCTACTGGACTTAACAAAGGCAATATTTTTACTGCTCCTAGACGAGGATTTTGTTTAGCTTTATGTACAACAGTTGGCCATTGTTGTAGCCAAGATTCTAAAATTTGTAAACTAGAATGCTGAAACTCTTGCATTAACAATTTTTTTTGTTGCTCTAATTCTTTCTGGAGATTGTTATATTCTTTTTCTACTGCTGAGGTGGAAGTTTCTGGTGATTTTTTGATAAGTTCAGGTGCAAAATTAGTTAATAGTTCTGTTAAAGTTATTCCTAATGCTTGACTAATTTTGAGTAAAATATCTACTCGCATTTGTGATGCTAGGCCACGTTGCAACCGCATAAGCTGTAACTCAGAAATTCCAGCTTTTTGACTTAATTCCCTATAGCTGGAAATATTTGCGTTTTGCATTAGGTTTTGTAAATGGGGGTTGTAGTTTTTTGGAGAATATTTATTCATTTCGCCAGATACTAAAGGAAAATAAAAAAGTTTTTTTTTCTAGTCTAGAATATACCATAATTGCTAAGTATTGGTAGTATAAAATCATTAACTTATTCCATTTTTTATTTACTCAAGACAATTTGAGGATTGTTTTTGATTTATATTTGCCTAATGTTAGCTTTACTTTTGCGGACTTAATTCCCTGAAATGGTATTTGTTTTAAGTAATCTTGATGAATTAAGAACTTGGGTCGAATATTGGTTGAAACAATCTCAACAAAAAAAGGGTTGGATAGATTAATACTTTACTCACTTTTCGGATATATATAAGGTAGTGGAAAATTATATTTTGCGTCTTCAGTATTTCCTGCGTAATACCTATAACAGGTTTCCGCTTTTACCTGATCTTATGAGTCGTAATTGCGGACTTCATTACTTACTATAATTACCGAAAAATAAAGGTATAAAGCCTCTCACTCACCGTGGAGAAACAAAAAAAA
>NZ_JBNHEQ010000191.1:17831-33080 GCF_050016015.1 Dapis hubbardiae BLCC-M172 | reverse complement strand
TAAATATTTTTTCATCCCCTTAAAAGGGGAGGCTTTAGACCTCATTTTTTGGTAAAATTATCAAAATAATTGGGTCGCGCAACCCCGCTTTTTAAGGCGAAATATTTTTGGATGGTTGCTCTAATACCCCAAAAATAACTTCTGTACGGGCGTTAACGATAGTTATGCGAAGCTAACGGCCGTTTCGCTGCGCGACATGAAACGCCCGTACTGACTTCTGACTTCGTTAATTTGCCTACCTATTTAACTTCAGCATTAAATATACAATTAATTTTGCTTAATTATTTCTACATTTTTGATTGGTAAATGTATATTTTCTGGAATATCTAATAATTAAGATTTTGTTGTTTTATCTAGTTGCTTTACAGCACGAATTAAACGAATAAAATATGGTCTGACAATATCTCTATTTAGTTCTTGCAACCTAGTTATTTGTGTTTGTAATTGTTCTATTTCATTGAGCATTGATGTATTATTTATTGATTGTAAATTATCTCCTTTATTTTGCTGTAAATTTGTAGCTATATCTTTTAATGATTGTAGTTCTTCTTCAATATTTGAAAATTTAATATTTATTGCTTCCCAGTCTTCTTTTGTAATTGTATTGTATTCAAGGCTTGATTTATTTTGATATGATTCTGGAGTTTGTTCAGTAATTGTTTTTGGTAGTGCGTCTAATTGCTCAAAAACTGAGTTCATATTCATTTTTAATTCTTCTACTTCATTGTTACTCTCTTTTTGGATTTTTTCTTCAAATATTTTTCGATTAATTGTATTCAAAAATAATGCCAATGTTATTGGAGTTGCAGCAAACATAAATTGTTCAAACAACCATGCCAAACCTGAACCAACAAATGAAACCAATAAAGCAATATATTCTGCTATTTCTAGCTTCTTAAACTGACTTTGGGAATTATTTAAAATTGTTGATGATGTTTCCCTATTTTCCATAAATCTAGATCGCCATAATATGTGTTCAGTTAAATCATACATACTACAAATTTTTATTTTGATATTTTATCATAGTTTGTTGTTTAATATCATGCCTTAACAATTATTCATATTCACTCAAAGTAGTTGAGTTTAATCAAAGAAATAGTAATATAAGTAAATGGTATTTCCGATGTGATAGAAGCAATACTATCTCAACAACCAGAGCTAAATTACATAAACTTTCAAAAAGAAAATTAACATGGGTTTAAAAATTATTGAAAACTTTGATAGTAGTTTTACTCTAGAGCCAGATGCTAAACGGACTTTATTCAGCTTATTAACAAGTGAAAATTTTCTCCAACAAATCACTACACAATTACCAGGAAAAAAAATAGAATTTACTGAACTCATGTTTCAGCCAGTTCCTTATAGCAAAGAAACACCAAAAGGAATGCCACAAGAATTTGAGAAGTATCACGAATCTAGGGATTATATTATTATCAATGTGCCACCTAATTTTATGTTTAAAGCTAAAATATTTAAACCAAGTCGTCTCTGTGCTATCTATAAAATTCATTAACTTCTATTAAACTGGAATTAATTATCAATTCTATTTGATAATTGGGTCTAAAACTCCGTATTTTAAAAGTTATCAAGCATCCTGCCTTTTCAAGGAAGTAAAAATGAAATTTCTGATTTTATTGCCTCCAACTTCAGAGGGCAGTATTGATAACTGATAACTGATAACTGATAACTAAAATGACTAATACCGAAATACAAATACCAGAATTATCCCAACTAGAATATTTACCTTACATTGATTCAGAAGGGAATTTACCATTATCATTACAAGGAAAAATTGGTGTTTATGGAATTTTTAACCAGGAAAAAGAACTACTATTTGTTGGTTATTCTCGTGATGTTTATCAGAGTCTTAAACAACATTTAGTCCGTCAACCTAATAACTGTTATTGGCTAAAAGTAGAAACTATTGAGCGCCCAAATCGTAGTGTATTGGAAGGTATAAAAGCAGCTTGGATTAATGAAAATGGCTCCCTACCTTTAGGCAATGGTACAGCAGAATCAAAATGGAATCAACCCATAGATGCTAAACAAGAAATGACTGAATCAGAAAGAGTAGAATATGAAAATCCATTAATTGATGAAGTCGCTAAAGAAAAACTATTAAAAAATATAGCTAGGCGAGTTGAAGCTAATATTTTAGAGGTATTAAAAGATAGAGGTTTACAAGAAAATATTCGTTTTAATCCTAAGCTTAAAACCAGTGGTTTATTAGATTTAAAGTAAGGATTAAGCTATTACATAATAGTAATCATAAATTATTTGTGAAAAAAAACGGTAGGGGTTTGGTCTCCAAACCAAAGGGAAAAAGGGATTGGGAAACCAAACCCCTACAATAAAATATTACAACCTATTTAGGATTTCTATCTAAGTTGCTTCAATCCTAATAGCATTCTTTATAGATATAGTGTTTCTCAAGTTACTGAGGTACAGTTATTTTTCTTATTTTCTCTTCCCTAGTTTCTCGAATTACTACTCCCTACTCCCTACTCCCTAATCCCTAAATTATGAAAATAGCTACTTGGAATGTCAATTCAATTCGCAGTCGTCAAGAACAAGTTATTGACTGGTTAAAAATAAATTCTGTTGACATTCTCTGTTTACAAGAAACTAAAGTTATTGACCAAGATTTTCCGCGATCGCCTTTTGAAGAATTAGGTTATCACACTTATATTTCTGGTCAGAAATCTTACAACGGTGTGGCAATTTTTAGTCGTTCCCCAATGCAAGATGTTAGTAGTGGTTTTGCTCCTATTTTAGGTGATGATAAAGTGGGAGATTTTGACATACAAAAACGGTTAATTACTGGGGTAATAAATGATGTCTGTATCCTTAATCTTTATGTTCCTAATGGTGCTAGTGTTGGTAGTGAAAAATATGATTACAAACTTGATTGGTTAAAATTGTTGCAAGAATATGTACAAATAGTTCTTGACAAATCGCCAAATTTATGTATTTGTGGAGATTTTAATATTGTCCCAGAAGACCGAGATATTCACGACCCAGAAGGTTGTAAAAATTCTGTGGGATTATCTGATGCGGAACGTCAAGCTTTACAAGAAATTCTTAAGTTAGGATTGGTGGATGCTTTTCGCCAGTTTACCAGCGAAGGTGGACATTATAGTTGGTGGGATTATAGAGCAGCAGGTTTTCGCCGTAATCGTGGTTGGCGTATTGACCATCATTATCTGAGTTTACCCCTTTCTCAAAAAGCAACAAGTTGTATAATTGACAAGTCTCCAAGAGAGTTAACAAAACCTAGTGACCATGCACCAGTTGTTGTGGAATTTTAAAGGAAGGAAGAAGGAAGAAGGAAGAAGCAATAAGTGAAGAAGTGAAGATTCAAGTAATAATCAAGTAATAATAAGGAAAAAGGAAGAAGTGAAGATTCAAGTAATAATTAGGTAATTATAGAAACTATTTGCTATGTTCAGTTAATATAACAATCCGCGCTTATGTTGTAATATTTTATCGTAGGGGTTTGGTCTCCAAACCCAAGGGCAAATGGGATTTGGAAAGCAAACCCTTACAGTTTTTTTAACGAATCATTTCTTCTGGCTATAGTAAATTTTTGATTCGGTAAATTTTTAGATTGAACTATTAATATATAACCAAAAGTAATTATGTTTTTAGTAACAGGAGCAACTGGAGGATTAGGTCGCAGAATTATTAGGATATTGACAGAAAAAGAAATGTCAGTCCGTGCTTTTGTTAGACTAAATTCTGCCTATTCTGAATTAGAAAATCGTGGAGCTGAAATCTTTATCGGCGACTTAAAAATAGACAAGGATATTGATAAAGCTTGTCAAGGAATTGAATATATTATTAGTGCCCACGGTGGTGCGGGTGATGTTCAAGCAGTTGACTATAGAGCTAATATTGAACTGATAGATTGTGCTGTGAAAGTTGGTGTTAAACACTTTGTATTTATTTCTGTATTAGGAGCTAATCGTGGATATGAAGATTCACCAACTTTTAAGGCAAAAAAAGAGGTAGAAAAATATCTTAAAGCTAGTGGTTTGAATTATACTATTTTGCAACCTTCTGGTTTTGCTTCTAATCTCTTACCGCTAGCAGAAAGATTTCGAGATACAGGAATTTATCTACTTATTGGAGAGTCGAAAAATCGCACTTCAATAGTTAGTACAAATGACTTGGCAAAAATTGCTGTGGATTCTGTTTCTGTAGAAGCTGCTTGTAATCAAATTTTGCCTGTGGGAGGACCAGAAATTATTTCTAGAGGAGAAATTTCTCAGATATTTAGTAGAATTTTTAATCGGGAACCTATAGTTATTAATCCACCTTTATTTGTCTTTGATGGATTACGGAATTCTCTGGGATTATTTAATCCTGAATTACAAAAAACTTTGGGTACTTTAAGAGTATTATTGGCGAATGAATTTTTCTGCACTCCAGAAGAAATTGAGAATTTGGAAAGAATATTTGAGATGAAAATGGAATCTGTAGAAAATTATATTCGCCGTCAAATGCAAATGTAAAAAAGTTTTTGTTTGTAGTAGGGCTTTAGCCCATCAAATATTTATGCTTGTACCATTTCTCAAAAATCTTGCTATATCTAATTGTGTGGGAAAGTATGGGAGGTAGGAGGAGAGGAAAAATCATAAAAATCTATACTAAAAAACTAATAATTATCAAAAACAAACTTTGAATCTTGGTAAATATTTGACTGTTGAAGTATAGCATTAATCCATGGTAATTTGTATTAGGGCTTCAGCCCTACTACGAGCTTTATTATAACCGGAAAATGAGAATCTAATGCGATATTTTCTTGAACAGTTAAAAATTCACAATATCTCACAATTAAAATAAGATTTTTCACGACTTTAAACAATTACTAAAAAATTCAAAAAATGGAAAAAACTACAGATAATCAATACCCAATTAACGAGTTACTAAAAAAACGTTGGAGTTCTCTAGCTTTTACCGACAAAATGGTTTCTTCAGAAGTATTACTTTCACTTCTAGAAGCAGCAAGATGGTCTCCTTCTTGTTTCAATGAGCAACCTTGGAATTTCATAGTTGCTACTAAAGAAAATCCTGCTGAATATGAACGTCTTTTTAGTTGTATTGTAGAAGGAAATCAACCTTGGGCAGGTCTTGCTCCTGTATTAATGTTATCTGTTGCTAAACTTTCTTTTGAGAAAAATAATAACCCTAATAGACACGCTTTTCACGATGTTGGTTTAGCAGTTGCTAGCTTAACTTTTCAAGCAACAGAAATGGGTTTGAGAGTTCATCAAATGGGAGGTTTTGATGTTGATAAAGCACGGGAATTATATAAAATTTCAGCAGAATATGAACCAGTAGCAGCAATAGCTATTGGTTATCCTGGAGAACCTGAGATTTTGCCTGAGTCTTTACGGGAGAGGGAACTTTCTCCCCGCAGTCGTAAACCGATGAGTTCTTTTGTTTTTACTGGAGAATTTGGTAAGACTGCTTCATTTCTTCAATAGACATCTGTAATTTAGTAGGTTGGGTTGACGTAGGAAACCCAACAATAATAACCCACCTATCTGTGTTGGGTTTCGGTTCCTCAACCCAACCTACGGATCATCCCAATTATCAAGTTTATTTGGCAGTAGATAACAAAATTTATGAAAAGTTTTTTGCATAAATTGCAATTCAGTTAATTCTCCAAAAATATCAAGTTTTACTATTAGTGATTAATACAAAACAAGAGGAAATTATTAAATGGATAACCTAATTCATTATCAAAATATCATCAAAAAAATTCTAACTAATTATCAAAAAATATCAGCACAAGTTCCCGATATAGTTAGGGTGTAAAGTTAATTCATTGTCAAATATTTAGGCTGATTTGTGATATAAATTTATCATTTGATTTTAAATCTTTTTTCCTATATAGAAAACATAGCCATAAAACTCTTTATATTTATTGTACAATTCAGCTTCATGTCGTTGATTTTCTACGAGTTCTTCGGCAGTTTTATTACCTACATTTTTTTGCAAAAATTTTTCCTGTGCAGAAACTTGCGGAGCATAAAAATTTTCAGTCCAACAATATTCAGGCAGCACAAAAGTAGCAATTGGAATATATCCTGCTTTTTCCATTTGTGTCACTTTATTTGAAATAGTATCTATTTCTGGATATTCTTTATTCCAAAACTCATCAATTTCGACAGGTCGTTCTTGAGTAAACCATGATGCTTCTGAAATGGCAACAAAAGCTCCTTTCTTCAAAAATTTATGCCATTCATTTATACCTCGTTCAAATCCGATATTATAGATTGATCCTTCTGACCAAATTAAATCTAATTCTTCATTTTGAAAAGGAAGGTTATCCATTGAACCTAGAATACCATTAACTCTATCCTGGAGATTCAATTTCTGACTATTAACATTGAATATATCTATAAAGATGGGAGACAGATCGATGGCTGTAATATTCCCTGACGTATTATTAGCTATTACCATTGTCTGACCTCCGGTGCCACAACCTATATCTACAATTTTTGATTCATTGGTCAGATTATCAATAAAGCTTAAAGCTTTAATAGTTATTTCAGGACTTCCAGGTCCTTGTCGTTCCATTGTCGAAAAATATTCGCAGATTAATTTAACATCAAACTCGTGAATGGATTTATTTTCATTACTCATATTTTTTCCTTATTTTCTCTAAAAATTTTGTCTTTTTCAGGTAAATGAATAATGGATAATGAAAATCATCTCTAATTATTAATTATCAATTAAAAAGGAGAGACTTTAAACCTAGATTCGATTAATTATCAATTACCCATTTTTTTCCTTATTTTCTCTAAAAATTTTGGTAAGCATTCACCTATTAGCTTTCAGCTATCAATGGATAATGAATGAATATTTAATAATTGGATAGTGGATAATGAAAACTATCTCTAATTATCAATTATCCATTGGTATTGGAGAGACTTTAAACCTCTAGGGATTAATTATCCATTATCAATTATCCATTGTCCATTATTAATTAATTTACTCATTTACATGGAGAGTAATTTTTATATCTTTCAGTTTCTCCGCTACCCAACGTTCAAATAATTCACCGTCTAACTTTTTCTTGATTTCAGGATTATCTAAAGAAGCACCTTGTAACTGCTCTAGTCGATATATACTCCAATATTTATTTGTATCAAATGGTCCTAAAATATCTCCAGGATTAGCAGAATTAACTGCATTTCTTAAATCTTCTGGCAAACTAGCTAAAGTAACTGCACCCATAATGCCATTAAAATTTTTATCATTTGTAACTGAATGTTCTTTAGCTAAATCTTCAAACTTGCCCCCTTCTGCCACAATTTTTCTATGTACAGCATCTGCTAATTCTTTATCTTGGACGACAATTCTAGATAAAATTACATAATCTAGACCTGCTTTACGCTCATTAAAATATTCTTCGATTTTTTCTGCACTAATAGAATCTCTTAATTGCTTCAGTTTAAAAGAAGTTTCCATTTGTGATTCTAAAGCATTATAGTTAACTCTATTTTGTTGTAACCATTCTTGAAATTTTTGTTGGTCTTCCAGCTTTCTTTGCAATCTAAAATCAATCATTGCTTGTTGAATAGTTCCTGGATTTACATTTATATCTTCCCTAGATTCCAATTCTTTTTCTATCACATATTGACGGACAATTTCTGTGACAAAAGATTGTAATTTTCCAGAGGCTTGCAAATATTTTAAACCTTGCCCCCATGATAATTGTTCTTCACCTATTGTTAGTAGTGGTTTAGATTCCATTGGTAAAATTCCGCCTTTCGCTAATATTTTTACAAATAAATTTTAGTCTATAGTTAATCTATAAAACTTAAAATATGATTCACACAATTTTGATCGTATACCAATCAGGAATCAGATATGAAAAATGGATAGAGAATCAAGTAGATATTTGGATGTAATAACTATATAAATTCTCAGGAATGATTGAGGATTTCACTAATTCTTATATCTAGTTTTTCCTGTTCTCTAAAAATCTAAAATATCTGACAATTAAAATTAAGATTGTTATAGATTTTCAGTGAAAATAATTCAAGCTAAACATAGAAACTTAGACTATAAAGTAAGTAGCCAGGAGTACAAAGCTAAGATTTAGGAAACAAAAAAGCTCATACCTATTGGCTGATTACTAATTACTATATAGTACCAAACTATGGCTAATAAAATTGCAGCGATCGCTCCGATTAAAGTATTGATAATATTTACTACTTCATTGGTTAACCATTCAAACTGAGACTGCATCGTTGCCCCAATTACACTTTCCAAGTTAGTAGCAATAAAGGCTGCAATAACACAAAAAGCGATTCCTGTCAAATCAATTAAACCTACAGTCCAACCAAGGAAAGCGATCGCTACAGAAGCGACTATACCTGCTAAAGTTCCTTCTAAACTTACGGCACCCTCGGTTCCCCGTGGC
This sequence comes from Dapis hubbardiae BLCC-M172, assembly GCF_050016015.1. Taxonomy (NCBI): domain Bacteria; kingdom Bacillati; phylum Cyanobacteriota; class Cyanophyceae; order Oscillatoriales; family Microcoleaceae; genus Dapis; species Dapis hubbardiae. The sequence continues at coordinate 24,640 of NZ_JBNHEQ010000191.1, read as the reverse complement.
ACTGGTTGTAGAGTTGTAATTAAAAATGTCCGCTTACCGTAAGCTTTTCCTACTTCACTAGCACAAGTATCAGAAAGCTTGGTACTAAAACTGGCTACATAACCCAACATTAGTAAGACTGGTAAATTTTCTATGGGAGGATTATTCGGGTATAAGAGACTAATTACCAAAATACCCACAGCACAGATAGCAGCAGTCAGGGCTGAACCCCAAACATTTTCTGGCCCTCTTGCCCCTTCGCGCTTTTCTGCTATTCCGGCAGCTTGCTTTTCGGCCATTCCAATGCGAGTCACCCCGGAACCCACCAAAAAATAAAATACCACTACTGCATATCCAGGCCAACCTAAACTACCCCAAATCAAGACTCCGAGTATCCAAGCATGAACTATTCCTGCGGGAGTTAATAATTTTTTGGGAGCAAAATAAACGAGACTTAGTAAGATAGTATTTAAAATTATAGCTACTAACCAGGGATTTACAGAGTTAATATTAGATAACATGGATAATGGATAATGGATAATTGATGATTGATAATTAATCTTCAGAGGTTTAAAGCCTCTCCTTTTAAATGGATAATTTATAATTAGGGGTTTGGTGATTAGGTAATGCTCTTCAGTATTTATGAACCGTAAAACAATAGTTTTTTTCATAGATATTTGAGACAAAAGCATTACGCATTCACCAATGCCATAATTAGAGATAATTTTCATTATCCATTGTTCATTATCAACTAAGTAGGTTGGTGTGAAAATTTGTCCCTATGTAACAAAATGTCAATTCACCTTCAAGTCAACTGTAGGTTGGAGCTTGGATTTAGTTGACAAAACTGAATTTAGTTAAACTTTTTTGTGCCTACCTACTTATCCATTATCCATTATTAATTATTCATTGTAAAGTAACCATGAATCAAGTTCTTTTTCACTTAGCCTTTCCCGTGAATGATATTGCTCAAACAAAAGAATTCTATGCCAATGGTTTAGGTTGTGAAGTTGGGCGAGAATCTCCAAACTCAGTAATTCTAAATCTTTATGGAAATCAAATTGTTGCTCATGTTTCCAAAGATAGTTTAGAACCACAAAAAGGCATTTATCCCAGACATTTTGGTTTAGTTTTTACTCTAGAAAGTGATTGGGAAGCTTTGCTAGAACGTGCTGAAAAAAATCAATTAAAATTCTATCAGCAACCCAGACGAAGATTTACAAATTCTCTTTTGGAACATCGCACTTTTTTCCTGGAAGATCCGTTCCATAATTTGCTAGAGTTCAAATATTATTGTCATTCAGAAGCAATTTTTGGCTGTAATGATCATCAGGAAGTTGGCGATTCTGTAGCAGTTTAAGTTAGAAAAATAGGGAGTAGGAATTAGGGAGTAGAGAGTATGAATTAGGGAAAAATAATTGATAATTTTTGTAAGATAGCAGTGGGAAAATATTGCTTCCATACTATGTTTTTCTTAGTAAAGAAAATCACTTTAAAAAAGAATGCTACAAAAAAGTGCATTTTGAACAGAGATGCTGAGAAAACCTAGCCATATCTAATCGACCAAGAGAAATAATTTTTTTCCTTATTGGTCAATCCTCTCTCTAAAAGGGAGAGGTAATTATCCATTATCCATTATCCATTAATGAATTCCTTCTTGCTTCCTTCTTAGTTCCTTCTTCCTTACCTTAAAATAATGAGTACAAAAATATAGCAATCCGTGCATAGGTTGTGATAAATTAAAAAGTAGATAAAAAATTTGAAACTCTTACCTGTTGCCTGTTGCCTGTTGCCTCTTGCCTAAAAATAGGATTGCTATAGAAATTACTGAATCAAAATAACTGGATATTAATTCTGTTCCAGACCATACTCAACTACCATAATCAGACGGTACATTTGTAAAAAACTTTGAGGAACATCATCAAAGTATTCTATTAACTGATTCTATCAAACCTACCTTAGATAAAATTCATCCTGACGGAAAATATGCTATAGGTCAAGACTGTGGAATTTATTGGCGATTAACCGATCCTCCTCTCAGAGGAGCAGAAGCACCAGATTGGTTTTATGTTCCTCATGTTTCCCCTCTTTTAAATTGAGAAATACGACACTCTTATGTACTTTGGCAAGAATATATTTCTCCTCTCATTAATATTAGAATTTGTTTCTGGAGATGGTGCAGAAGAAGGAAGAAAGAAGAAGTAATGCAAGTCAACATGAGTGACAACTGCTATAGTAAGGAATCTGGATTTTTCTGCCCTATTCCTTTGTTAAAGAACTGGGTTATATTTTTGCAATTTATTATAAATTTATCAAGAGTCAGGCTACTTTAGGAAATTTGCAAAAATAGCCAGAATAAAGAATAAAAGTTATTCAATCCTAAACACTTACTTTAACAAATAGTATCTGTACCTTCCTCGATCAAATCAACTGATAAAATTCTTGATTAGTTTGGATTTATACTCTGCTTTCAACTCCTCAACAATTACTTTCAAAACTTTTTCATCTGATACCATCCAAGCATGAAGTAAAATATCTATTTTGATATCTCTACCTACTGGTATTTGAGAACTTCTGGCAGGCACAATCATGGCATCATAAGGTGTCCAAATAGAGGTAAAATTTATTTCTTCTAATATATCAATATCTTGGTTTAAATTTTCTAGGAAATCACTTTTCGGACGCATCTGCTTGGGTGCTGCTAAATTTAAAGCGTAACCTGTTAATGTACCGTTGTGAGGAGAAGAAATAGTAATAAAACGTTTTACTTTATCTATACCTCCTAATTTTTGAACATAGTAACGACTTACTATTCCTCCCATACTAAAACCTATTAAATCAATGGGTTGATTAGGTGGAAATGTTTGATCTACATAATCTGCTATTTGTTCGGCTAATTTATCTAAACCTAAAATACCGTAATTAGGAACTAAGTTTAGAGAATATACTTCCCATCCAGATTTTTTTAGGTATTGAGACATTTTATCGAATATTCTTATGGTGTCAAAAATTCCGTGGATTAATAATACTGGATTAGGTTTGTTTAAACTTTCCATATATTTTTTTTGAATATTTTTAGTTCGTAAGCTATCAGCTATAAATTATTAACTTCTTATCACACTGAAGGAGGAATTAGTCTCCAAGGAAAATTAAAAATTATCAAGAAAAAGGTCATTGGCTAACCTTTGTAAGTTATTACGTTAAGGCATCTTTTTGCCTAGCATTCCATAGGAAATGCTGAATGATAATAGCTGTTAGCTCTGCATTCCGCAGAAAATTTTTACTCTAATTCCACATTTTAGGATGAGGCGATCGCTTTCCTTTCCTTCAGTAGGACAGTCTTTTTACTGGCATAAATTTTTTTGGTAATTATTCTGTAAATTCTGAAATATATTTCATTAATGGATAATTGATAATTACCTCTGGTTAAAACCGTTACAGAATTGAAGATATCGAAATATCCTAGCACTTTTCTCTTGGTCGATTGGATATGGCGTTTAGCGTTCCGCACAACTTTCCTGACGGAATGCTCCGCAAACGACCGCTTTTTCCCCTATCCAAGGGGAGGCTTCAAGGCGCGAATTATTTAATTATTAATTATTAATAATTCGGTAAACAATTACTGATTTTTTCACCTCGGAGTTAGCCTAATAATTATTACTCTGCTGATTAAATCTAAAAGCATTTACAGAGAAATAAGGTGCGTTTTTAGGTCTGAAATACCTTGGTTTTCAGCTCTTAATACTCAAAAAGTTAGCATTTCTAGCAAGAGGCAATAAAATTATTCCCCTACTCCCCTACTCCCCTACTCCCCCGCTCCCCTACTCCTTAAAAAAGACTTTTTCAGCAAACCCTAATTACATTTACAGTCTACGTCATTGTACTTAATGTAAAGTTTTATAAAGAAATATGAATAAAAGTTGCGCAATGTCATAACCTGAGCGTACAGTATTAATCTGTAAGCAATACTACAAAAAATCATTTTAGGAGATAAAAATCATGTTAGCTTTTATAGGAGGATTATTTGCCGGAATTTTCGGTATTTTTCCTTTTGGAAAAAAATCAGAGTATCTATTAGAATTTGATGCTCCTAAAGAAGACAGTGCGCCTAAGCAAGAATCAACTCAAGCTACTGTAACAGTACCAGAATCTACAACAACAGAAACTAAACCAGCTAGTTCTGAAACTCCAAAAGAGGCAAAAGCTAAACTTTCTGCTGCTAAAAAAGCTGAAAAAGTTGCCGCTACAGAAGCAAAAAAAGAAGCTCAAGCTGCTAAAAAAGCTGAAAAAGTTGAAAAACAACAATCTACCGTTCCTCAAGTACCAGCACCACAACCTGCCATAACAAATTTTACAACTCCCCAGGAACCAAAAGAGGTAGTATTATTTGCTCCTAACTTTTTAATGCCGAAACCTACTGCTAAACGTCGTCGTCCTGGTGCTAATATGAGTATGTTCCGTAGTATTGCTAAGAGTATGAATTTACCAAGATAGTATTTCTATAGATATAAGAAGTTAGGTAAACATTCAGCTATTAGCTGTCAGCTAGCCTCCTACGGAGGAACTTTGTTAACAGCAATGCTCTGGCTTTTGTAGTAAGATTTAGTTCTGAGCTACTTAGGACTCTGCTGTTAAGAGTTGGAGTTTAAATAGGGTTTTCTGATTAAATCTCAAAGAATTGACAGATAAAGGCAAGTGCTGTTTTGGAGTCGAAAAAATTACCAGCTAAAGAGTCTAAAGTACTCAAAAAGTTAGCATCAAAAGCTTACTATGGCAGAAAAATCAAATGACCATTCTTCTAACTACCTTCTCTATAACTCCCATTTCTCCTGACTACTAAAAAGAGCAAAAAGACTTTTTAAGCAAACCCTAAATAAAGCTTTTATGTAAATGCTGATAGCTGATGGTTGACGGCTGAATGCTTACGAAGTTAGAAGTTAAATTTTTGGTGTGACTAAATTTGAGAGGTGCGAGAATTTCCTAACTCTCCTGGCGACTGGTAAATTACTCATAAATTTCTTAAGGGGTGAATCAATAATTAGCTTAGAAATCAATAATTACTACGTCATAACCCTAAGTTTTTAAGAATACTAAACTACTATATAACTGAAAAGCTGGGTCCCACATTGTTTCGATTTTACGGGATATATCAATGTGAGACTTGAGACGACTTAATAGTTGTGTATAATCTCGACTTGTCACTTCTCCAAAGGCAGTAAAATTAGACCAAGTTTGCACTTTACCTAATTTTTGGTCAATCATATTTACTAAGTAATTCCATTTACTTCTATTAGTAGTTTGTGCTTTTAATAGGGATTGCTCTTGAGTCTGAATTTTAGGAGTAATCCCTTTTTGATATTGATAATTTTGGTCACAAAATCTGATAATGCTACGGCGACTAGAAAGATGTAAATCTAATATATTTGCATAATCTTGAGTCATTTTCTTATGACGAATTTTTTGGGAACGTCGCCTAGGATCGTAATCCATGGCATCCATAAAAATAGGTAATAATCCTTCAACTTTTGCTACTACTTCTGACCAATCAAAATTTAAACTTCCCATTTTATCTTGCTCATTCAAACAAACAATATTTGCCTGGGGAGAAATAGATTGAAAATATTGCACTCTGAAAATATTTATCTTTTCAATATCTGATATTTTTGCCCAAAATACAGGAATACCTGCTTTGAGCATTTCTTCACCATAAACTTTTAATTCTCCAATTGCTCCAACTCGATAAATTCGCCAACCTCTATTTTGTAACTGCATTCTGGCAGAGTAGGGGTCAATTTTCATAATTCTTGCCAGATTTTTAACTGCTTCCTGTTTATTTTCTTTGCTAACTGGTTCAAGAATAAGTAATCCTGGTTCTATATTTTCAGGATTAGATTTTGCCACAGCGATCGCTTCTTTTTGGCGATTTTTTTCTATATTTTCTATTCTTTTTAAACCTTGACGCGCTTGTATAACTACTTGTGGGTTTGTTGCATCTTTGAGCAATTTTCTATAAAATTTTTCTGCTGATTCTAATTTATCTATCTCTTCATACCACCGCCCAATATATAGTTGCACCCACAAATTTTGAGGATCTTCTTTTTGTAATTTTTTTAGTAGTTTAGCTGCCTGTTTATAATTTTTTTGTTCTAGCAGAGTAGCAACTTCTTTAATTTCTTTCATATGTAGTTTTCCTATTTGAGTTGCCAGAAAATCTCTTGGGAAAAAGGGAAGAGTGGGAAAATAATTTTAAAATTCCTATTTATCACAATAATCACCCAATCCATGAGTTTAAAACACTACTTATTTCATGATTTATAGTTTTAATTTACTATATATATTGTCTTGGCGTAACTATTGTAAATTTGAGATTTTTTATAAAAATTTCACGGTTTTAATTAGGTATATTTGGAAATTATGAATGAAACTTTCATTGTTGGAAAGTTTTCAATTAGAGGTTATACCAAATCTGGTTATCAAAACGTATTTTTCCCAAATCTCTTCTCATCTTTTTGCTTTCTACTTTGGGTTCTTAATCAAGATACTATCATCAGCATTCTGACTTATGCAATAGTCATAATTAAACATCTTATAGAAAATATACTTCCCATTTTCTCTACATTTTCTTTATTGTGAATGAAAAACTAAAAAATTATTCAACACTATTGCGATATACGCAATAGTAGAAGCTCAAACCTCTACCGAAAATATACTTCCCATTTTCTCTACTGCAATAAATTTCCTGAGACTGGTTTGAGAAGTCAACTTTCACAACAGAATTTTCTTTATTGTGAATGAAAAACTAAAAAATTATTCAACACTATTGCGATATA
>NZ_JBNHEQ010000191.1:15729-17731 GCF_050016015.1 Dapis hubbardiae BLCC-M172 | reverse complement strand
ACTTTCACAACAGAATTTTCTTTATTGTGAATGAAAAACTAAAAAATTATTCAACTATCACTATTGCTATATATTTTTTGTCTCTCCAATACACCAGCAACTAGAGATAATGCAACTAAAGGAGCTGTAACTGCTCTGAGGATACGCTTACCAAGAGAAACAGCTTGAAAACCTGTAGCGATCGCTGCTTCTATTTCCCCATTAGTCCAACCTCCTTCGGGACCCGTAGCAATTACAACTGATTCTACTGATTCAGTATCCAATAAATTCTCCAGTAAAAGCGGATAATTATTACGAGCCACACATATATACTTATGATATTTAGTAGACAAATTTTGATGTTCAAACAATGATAAAGCGGCAGAATATTCTACAGTTTCTCTAATTTTTGGAACTACTTGACGCTCTGATTGTTCTGCAGCTTCATTGGCAATTTTTCCCCATCTTTTTAACTTTTGCGGACTTGGTTTAAGCAAAGTTCTAGAACTAATAACTGGCAAAATATGAGTTACTCCTAATTCCGTACTTTGTCGCACAACTTCATCAAAATTATTTCCTTTAGGTAAAGCAGAAATTAGAATCAGTTCTATTGGTAATTCATTTTGAATCGAAATTTCTTGTTCTAAAACAGCAGTTAATTCAGTTTTTCCAGAAATATCTGGTGTAAGTTTAGCTAACCACCATTTACCCTTTCCATCCATTACAATAAACTGGTCTCCTATCCCCAGTCGTAACACTCGCCCTAAATAATGCTGTTGTTCAACAGTTAGAAAAACCTGTTGTCGATCAATTTGCTGAGGAGCGATCGCTAATCTTTGCAAATCAGCCATTCTAGAAAAAATTTAATAGTTACAATATTGCTCACTTTGGATCGTTAATCTGATGCAGAGACAGTAAAAAACTGTTGATGTGTGGGATAGTTTTTTTCTAACTATTAAGATTAAATCAGAATCAAACCTAGCATTTTCTAATTAAATGGAAATAGTAACAAAGCTATTTCCATTTATTTGTTTGCCTTTAAAGTATTTTACGGCTAATTTTTAGTTTTATCGCTATCTTCAGGACTACTGAAGTTGCTCTTTATGATAGTTATAGCGCTTCTCCCTCAGGTATTTACAACTAATAAATCTAAGTGTAGTAAGCGAAAATGTGTACAAAAGATAATGTTTAAATATGCCATAGCGCACTACTATAATACAGCTAATTTGCCTAAACTAAAAGGTGTCTATTTTTATAATTACTTAGTTTCAGTTATTAGCTCTTTAAATGCCACAACATTTATGCGCATATTTATCCCACAGACTTATTTTTAGACGTGGATTTTCTCCAGAGGGAACCTAAAAATGTCAGCATTCAGCCTTTTTTTTTAATTACAAAAACACATTTGCTATAGATAGCAGAAGTCTTCAGATTTCATTTGATCCATGCTTGAGCATTTTACCCGACATTCCGCACCACTATGGGTAGCGTTTAGCTCTAGGCTTTGATCACTACTAATAGCGTAAGGATTTGTACTTATACACTACTAATGGTGTGTTAACTTTTTAAAACCGCTATATCTAGACGTAACTTGCGGAATGTGGGTTTTACTTTAGTCTTTTAATACTGCCATAGGATTTCATTTTGTCCGAAGCTAATGGCTGAGAGCTGACAGCTGAATAGTTATCTAAAAATTAGTTTCATCAGTAGTAGTTGGGCTTTCATTTTTCCTAATTTTCTCTAGGTATTCTGCAATTGCTTCAGTTGCTAATTGAACTACTGGTTTACCCTGACGCTTAGACTCTTCTTTTAACTTGGTATAGATTTCATCCCTCACACTAACCCGATGTCGCATTTTGCTAGTATCTTTAGGTTGTTCCGGAGGAGATGCAGGTTGACTCGCTTCTTGACCCAAAGTCCCAGGTGTTGTAGGTGTTACAGGTTGACTCGCTTCTTGACCCAAAGTCCCAGGTGTTGTAGGTGTTACAGGTTGACTTACTGGTTGACCAATAGTCGTAGGTGC
>NZ_JBNHEQ010000191.1:0-15629 GCF_050016015.1 Dapis hubbardiae BLCC-M172 | reverse complement strand
TAGGTGTTACAGGTTGACTTACTGGTTGACCAATAGTCGTAGGTGCAGGTGTTGTTGTATTATCGTCACTACTAAAAACAGGAGTGTTTAGAGGTTGAGTTTCAGTAGTTGTTGCTGGAGTCGTTGTTGTCGTTTGACTCACAGTAGTTGATGGAGTTACCAATGTACTACTATCAACATTAGCGGGTGAAATTACCGGAGAATTAAGAGCAGTCATTTCCTGATTATTTTCCAGACTTGTACTTACCACTTCTTCTTGAGGTTGAGTTTCTGAAGTTGTCTCAGTACCATCTGTAACTACTGGAATATTATTTTCAGAATTGATTGAGGTAAAACTGGAATTGTTAATATCTGTATTCATCGAGAAACTAGATTGATAGTTGGTTACAAACTGACGGATGGCTTCAATACCGACACGATTACAGAAATCACCGAAACTCTCATCTGGTTGACGTTGTTGCTTAAAATAGATAAATATTCGCTCCAACTCAGTTTCCAGATTATTGATATGCAGTTTGTCGATATAAGGTTTTGCCAGTCGTGTTTGGTTGGGTGAACCCCCTAACCAAATCTGATAAGTATCAGGAGCACTACCGACAAATCCTAATTCCGCCATGTAGGGTCTAGCACAACCATTGGGACATCCTGTCATTCTAATTACAGGATGTTCCTGTCCTAGCCCCACCTTGTCCAACAATAACCTAATTTGTCCCAGTATGCCAGGTAATGCCCTTTCTGATTCTGTCATTGCTAGTCCACAAGTAGGAAAAGCCGGACAGGCCATACTGTAGCGCACTAAGGGGTCAATATCTTTTTCTTTGCTGATACCATGCTGAGTGAATATCTGTTCTATTGCTTGTTTCTGCCGTGTTTCAATTTCATAGAGAATAATATTGTGATTAGCTGTTAACAGCATTGGTAAGTTAAATAAACTAACTATTTTTCGCAGAGCTGTTTTTAGCTGAAATGAATCTTCATCTTTTACACGGCCATTTTCTACTGAAATTCCTAAAAAAAGCTTTCCATCTCCCTGTTCGTGCCATCCCAGAAAGTCCAAATATTTCCATTCTGGTAGAGGTTTAAAAGGAGAGATGGATTTACCAAAATATTCTACCAACTTGGCCTTAAATTTTTCTATTCCCCAGTCATGGAGTAAATATTTCATTCTAGCATGGCGACGCTTACTACGATCGCCATAATCTCTTTGAGTAGCTACTATAGCCTTGACCAAATCAAATATATCTTCTTTGGTGACATATCCTATTTCTTGTGCTAAACAAGGAAAAGTATCTTCTTTTCTATGAGTGCGACCTAGACCTCCACCTGCTAAAACATTAAATCCTTCTAATTCTCCTGCTTGATTAGTAATCACAACCAGACTCACATCCTGAGTATATAGGTCTATGGAGTTATCTCCTGGAACTGTGACGGCGCACTTAAATTTTCTTGGCATATAGTGAGTACCATAAATTGGTTCTTCACTATTAGGGAATATTGTACCATTACCATTGTGCTCTCTAGCTGCTTTTACTTCTGGAGCTTCTTCTCCACTTATTACTTTTTCTCCATCTAGCCAAATTTCGTAATATGCTCCCGTTTGTGGAGCTAATAAATCTGCTATTTTATTAGCATAATCTTTAGCATATTCGTACTCAGGACGATTTTTATAGGGAGCTGGTGGAGACATGACATTTCTATTCAAATCTCCACAAGCACCTAGTGTCGAACCCATACTTTTGATAATGGATGATATGACTGTTTTGAGATTTTTCTTTAATACTCCATGCAACTGAAAACCTTGTCTAGTTGTCACACGAAGTGTTCCGTTTCCATAATCATGAGACAAACTATTTAAGGTGAGAAAAAGTTGTGGCGGAATAAACCCACCCGGGTTCCGGGTGCGAAGCATCATTTGATAATCTTTCTCTTGCCCTTTAACTATATGATCTCTGTCATGTTGTTGATAAGAACCGTGGAATTTGAGTATTTGAACAGCTTCTTCAGTGAAGTGATTTGTATCTTCCAGAAGTTGAGTTGCCAGGGGTTCCCGCAAAAAATTACTATTTTCTTTTATGCCTTCTAGCTTCGAAGGTTTTTGCTCTTTAGGTATTGAAATTTGAGATGGGGTGATCATGGCTAAAAGTGCAAATTGCTACTATTTTATCAGTTAGTTAGTAGAGTTAATCTTTGAATATTGCTTTGGAGCTACAATTAGAAACTTAATTTTTCTTTGATTTGATTTCTTGATAATTTGCTCTCAGAATGTTTTTGCTAATTTATTTACTTTAGCATTCACAATAATTTACCATTACTCTAGCAATATTTCATTGATTTTCTATTATACTCTCATACATCCTTATCTTGTCAACCTCTACTAATTTGTAGGTTTACTTGTTTTTTTCATTATTAAAACCAACTATATATAGTAGTTGATTTGACTTGATTTTAGAATCTCAATGATTAATCATACTTGTTAACAAATTTTCTTCCTAAAAATGCCTAATTCACTAATGTACGAAGAAGAAAACTATGTAGTCTTAGAAGCAAATAAACCTGAGCAATTTCTGACAGGTATAGAACTACTAGAAAAATTGCGAGCTATTATAGCTCAACAACAATCTAATTTACCTAGAGATTTACAAAAATTATCTTCTCTAGATGCTCAAGCTCAAAAACTAAGAGATACCTATTGTGAGTATGAATTTAGTCCTGGTCAATTTCTCCAATGGTATGTGGTGCGTCTGGAAAAGTAGGTTGAAAACTCCTCAATTTTTTTTATACTCAGGAAAAAACTTTATTTGTCAAATCTTAAATTTCAGAGGATTGAGATTAAAAATTATGTTTTTTCTACTTCTGGAGTAGTTATCAGAGCAACATCAATCTTTCCCTCTGTAGGTTGACTTACTTCTGCCCGCAAATTTGGCCCAAAAAACTTGGATAATTTATCCTGTTTTTCCTGCCAAGTGTCTAAGGTAATTAATGAAGAATCAAATTCTAGCACTAAGGTATAAGAACCATTGATAGCTATTTCCCTTAATCCTGTAAGTATAGGTCTTTCCTCATCTGTGGGACTTAAACCTAAGCGAGACAGAGATTCTTCTAAATGCACTTTTTGGCCATATCTATAGCGAGTCACATCTTGACGTACTTGATTTTGAGTAGGAGTAGCCTGTTTTTCCCGGAGAGTTATGATTTCTTCAGTAGTTGGTTGAGTAAAAGGTACTGGTTCAAGTTCAGATGCTTTAAGAGCAAGTCCTCCCAGAAGTAGAGGAATTCCATAAAAGAATCCTGCTAAGTTAAGTGTGGGATTATTAGTAAAGTAAGCTGCTGTTCCAATTACAGAAATAATTCCACCTAAAACCAATCCGACTGTCGCTAATGAAATTTGGCGTAGCATATCATTAAATATGTGAATATAATTTCGAAGTTTTAATACTTCAATTTTTGTGCGATATATGAGGTAATTACAAATTAGTAGTTTCCATAAGTATCTTACCCTCACTATGATTTTAGGTCAACTTTTTTTCTTTTCCTCTAATTTTTTCTCAGTAAAGTCAGTAATTAATTTCTAATAATTTATCAAATATCTGTTGTACTTGTATAATCAATATTTCCTGAATCTAATGATATTCCAAGCCCTCGATCGGCAATCCTGTAGGAGGTTAGACATTAGACAATATCTGTAGCATTAGGGAGTAGGTTCATTTATTGATAATTGATAATTGATAATTACCTCTCCCTTTTAGGGAGATGATTGACACAAAGGAGGAAAAAATTTATTTTTTTTCCCCTTTCAAGGGGAGGCTTTTAACCTCAATTATTTAATTAATAATTATTAATTATTAATTACCCGGTAAAGAGGTTCATTAATGGATAATGGATAATTACCTCAAGGAAAACCGTAACGGAATTGAATATAAGGAAATATCCTAACACTTTTTTGATCTTGAAATAGAAAGCTTTATATCTTTATTTTTCGGTAATAAGTTCAAAATTTGTATCTATTTTAGAATTTTTTACCAACAATTTCGTACTGCTATATATTTTTCGTAAATGCGTAAGTTTTTGAAGTTAAATTAACGTAGAAAAGGGGGGCGGGTATCATCTTTTTGCTTATTTTTAATTGTATCAGCCATAAATTTTTTGAAAGCTTTATCTCGATTTTTCATAAAAGCTGCCCAAAATCCAGGCTGAAATTCATCCATAGTCTTGGCTAATGCCCAAACATCTATTGCTAAAATATTATACAATCTTTCATTTTCTTTTTTCAGAGAGTTAATTCGCTTTAATATATCTTTACTAACACTTGTAGCTTCCCGATCTGGGTGTAACTTAAACATTTATAATATATAGAATATTTTTTTTCAAGAACCAGAGACTGTTGAAAATTAGAGATGTAAATATCTGAATCTTTGACTTGGGGACTCACATTAAAATTCGATTAACGAGACAGGAAAAGTCAGTATCAAGTTTTGTATAATAAATATATATTTATAATCTGAAAATTAGCTTTGTTTACTTGCAATATTTAGGATGATAAATCTTCCAGTAAGTCGAAGGTAGAAAAAAATAACCGTCTACGATCATTTTAACAGTGGCTGGTTTCCCTAATGATCAAGATAAAAGTGATTTTATATCACTTACCGTGCCCTGAGTTTTAGTTTGAAGTTTTTGGCATCTCCTGTTAAAATATTTGCCGTTAATCCAGATCAGGATTTGAATGAGTTAAACTAAAATACTGTATTAACTAGAGTATATCAGGAATTTACAATGGACTCACAGACAATCAAAGCAAGATTAGCTACTATTGAAAATAAGCGGGAATCTTTAGTCAAACTTCTAGAAAAGCCAGATTTAGGTACACTCAGAATTGATGTTAATCAAGCTATAGAAGAGATTGATGATTTGATTGATGAATTAAAGCGAACTTTTCCAGATTCATAAAAAATATTTATTGGTTCTCATCTTTATGAGGTAAAGTATTTTTTTCTCTTCCTTAATTCCCTATTCCCTATCCCTATTCCCTAAAATCCAAAATCTGTTTAAACGCAAAAAGTGAGAATTACCGAATAATTAATAATTAATAGTTAATAATTAATAATTAAGAGTTGAAGCGTCAATAATTAATTATTCATTCAACAATTAAGGTTTAAAGCCTCCACTTGGATAGGGGATAAATCAAAAAAATTTCCTAGAGCGCCAATCCTATCCGTTTCAAGAAGGGGTAATTATTAATTATTAATTGTTCCGCAGTGTTTTTTGCTGAATATAGCTTGATCAGCAATGAAGTTAAAACCATAGAATCATTGTGTTGATTTTCATGTCTAACAGATTGAATAGATCGGGAAATATAAAAAAGGAGATAGGGAAGAGGGAATAGGCTAAAACATAAGTATTTATAATCTAATAACTTTTAATAACTTTAGGAGTATGAATACTGATACTCTATCAAACAAAAAGATTTTAATTCCTGGATTTATTCAACCTTTAATACTTATTTTACAAATAAAATAGAGTTAATAAATTAAAATTTTATCTTACTTCGATTTCATTATTTTAACAGAAGTCATCCATTGAAAATCAATAGTGAAATTTTACTAGCTGAAAACCTTGACTGACAGTATTTCAGCCCACAATAAATCAAAATTTAACCCCCGTGTGACAAAAGGCGGGTAATTTTTGTCTACTGTCCTACTCCCTACTCCCTATCTCCATAAAGGTTTCCAGACTTATAGTTCATTAATTGATAATCAATAATGGATAATGGATAATTAGAGGATGTGAACGAGTTAGATAGAAATAGGGAGAGAAAATTAGAGATTTAAAAAACTCTTTCATTATCAATTATCAATTATCCATTGGTAAAATATCTTTAGTGTGGGTAGGATCACAAAATAATCTAACTATTATCACTATCAATAAATAAAAATCAATATAAAGTTATGTAAAGAAGATTAGTTTATCTTTAATACAAAACTTACCTATACGAACCCCCCAAACCTGATTTTTTCCTAGATGTCTATTCTTCAAACCAAGGATTTATTGTAGAAAGGGGTTTTCTCTGCGTAAGTCCTATTTCTACTGAATTAGCAAATTAGCAATGACCAAAATATACAGATAAAAAATGGATGATTTTGAAATTGATTTACAAAGGTGGAAGGAAGAGCAAGAACTTATCCTTAACCAAATAGATAATGGTATTGCTCTGTTTGATAATTCTAATCACTTAATTCTATTTAATCAGAAACTGCCTGAAATTTGGGGATTATTACCACAGTGGTTAGCTCAAAAACCCCATAGGGATGAAATTTTTGCCGAAATATTTGCTCAAGGTTATTGGTCAACCGAACAATCTCAACAACTACAAAACTCTCTGCTCAAGATAGAAACAGAAAGTCAATTATTATATATTGAACAATCTAACGGTATTTCCCTTAAAGTGGACTGCAGCCTCGCATCAGATGGGGGTCATCTACTGACCTTTCGGGATGTCAGTATATATCAAAAGTCTCAAGCTAGTCTCAATGCTGAATTAAGAAGATTAAGATTTCTTCTAGGTCTCAACGAACGACTCCAATACTCAGATAGCTTAAGAGAAATAGCCCAATTTGCCCTGAATTATCTTGTAGAGGTAATGAATGCTTCTTTTGGGGATGTCAAAGTTATCAATGGGGAAGGAAAAAATCGTCAAGCAGGGCAAATTTTGAATGAAATTAGTTCTCAATTTATTGCTACTTATGGCAAACCAGCAGTAGCTGAAATGGAAAATTTGTTGAAAAAGGGTATCCCTTATGGTCAAGGACTTTTGTGGGAAGTAGTCGAGAGTGGCAAACCTATCTATGTTGAAGATTATGCTAATCAACCTAATTCTATACCAGGATTTCGGCATCCAGGCATTGGCCAACTAGGAATTTTCCCAATACCAGCCACAGATGGGACAATTATTGGTGTTTTAACTCTAGAATCTCGTAACCTGCAAAAACTACAAGAAACTGACCAAAAAGATATGCTATTTGCAGCTTGTCGTACTTTAGGAGTGGCCATAGAAAGGGCGCAATCTCAAGAACGTCTACGTCAAATTAATGAAGAATTAGAGCGTTCTTCTCAGTTAAAATCAGAGTTTTTGGCTTCTATGTCCCATGAATTGAGAACCCCACTTAATAGTATTTTAGGGTTCTCTGATTTATTACAACGACAAATCTCCGAGCCGTTAAGCGATCGCCAAGTTAATCAAATTCGACTCATTCAAAAAAGCGGTCAACATCTATTACAACTGATTAATGATATTCTGGATTTATCTAAGATTGAGTCTGGGAAAACAGAGCTAAGTTTAGAGCTAATTAATATTCACGAAGTTTGTACAGATTGCTTGAGAATGATTCAGCCACGAGCTGATAAAAAAAGATTGGCTCTATCTCTAGAATTGGATTATCGTATATCTACAGTTTATCTGGATCAGCGTCGGGTTAGGCAAATAATTATTAATTTACTTTCTAATGCTATTAAGTTTACGCCTGAAGGGGGGCAAGTTAAACTAAGCGGATATTTAGCTTATGGTAGTCAAATTCAAGGTAATTATCGACCTGATTGTTCTACAATTAATTCTAGTACGCCTTATTTATGTTTAGAGGTGAAAGATTCTGGAATTGGTATTGCTGAAGATAGATGGGAAATATTATTTAGACCTTTTCAACAGATTGACTCTTCTTTATCTAGAAGACATGAAGGTACGGGTTTGGGTTTAGCTTTGACAAAAAGATTAGCTGAATTACATGGTGGAACTATTTCTTTAGATTCTCAAGTTAGCAAAGGTAGCACTTTTCGTGTTTGGTTACCATTAACAGAAATGCGGGAAGAGTTAATAGTTATTTCTGCATCAGAAGAGGGCGATAGAGTATCTTCAGAGGGTGGTACTGATAAAATATTAGAAACTGAAAAATCTGCTAGGATTTTGATTGTTGAAGATCAACCTTATAACCAACTTTTAATTTCTCAAGTATTGGAGGTAGAGGGCTATAAAGTTGAGTTAATTAGTGATGGTAAAACTATGCTTGATACGATTAATTCTCCTTTGGTTACTTCTCCAAGTTTACCTAATTTAATTTTGATGGATATTCAGTTGCCAGAAGTTGATGGGTTAAAATTAATTAAGAAGATTAAGGCTCATTCTATATGGCAGTCTGTACCAGTTATTGCTGTGACTGCTATGGCAATGGCGGGCGATCGAGAAAAATGTTTGAATGCTGGTGCATCGGCTTATCTTAGTAAGCCTTTAAATATTGAACAGATGATTGATATTGTAAAGTCTTTGGTGAGTAATTAGTCAAAACTAAAGAAGATTTTATGTAAGCATTTCCTGCGGAATGCTGCGCAAACAGCAGTCAGCTAGCCTCCTGCGGAGGAACTACGTTAACAGGTATATTACCTTTAAAGAAGGAAAAAGTAATTGGGAGATTTCTAAGAACTATTTGAAAATGTGATAGAAGTTAAATTCTAGCGGTTTTCACAAAGGTAGACTACAAAAATTCCTCCTTCTCTCCTAGATAATATGAGCCTTCTTCCTTTAAACCCAAATCTCTGTGCTCTATATTAATGAAAATTGCTATAATAGCTTCATTCATTTTTATGACTGAGAGCTGACTGTTGATAGCTGAATGCTTACGATTTTATTGAACTAATTTTCTTCTTAAGAATTTCAATTTTTTATCCGTTTTTCTATGATGTAAACTGCTGAATGTGAGTTATATCAAATCTGGTAGAATCGGTATAATTAGGGCTGGCTGAATAAACATCAAAGTATTTACAGATAAAGGTAAAAGCATTTTTAGGTCTGGAAAAAGTGCAAGTTTTTCGGTCTAAAAAGCTGAAAAAGTTAGGATTTTAGGTTGCATAAGGCAGAAAAATAAAGGGATAATTCTTCTTCCTACCTCATCTAAATTCTCCATTCCTCCTGACTCTGTACGGACGCCCTTATGCAACGTCCCTACTTATACTTTTTCAGCAAACCCTAATTAGATGGTTAATCTAGGAGTCAGGAGGGAAGAGAATTTAGAAATATTTGCACTTTTGCTGATTTTTCGGGAACCATAGATGAAATTTTTTTTGATACCCAATTAAGCAGATTTGATATTATTATGGTTCCTTAATTATCCGTTTTAACTCTAGTAAGTTATACCAGTTACTAGAAGTAATTCTACACTTGGGTGATACTTCAATTATTAAGTAATTAGGGTTTGCTGAAAAAGTCTTTTAGTAGGGGTAGGAGTCGTAGGGGCGTTTCATGTCGCGCAGCGAAACGGCCGTTAGCTTCCCATAACTATCGTTAACGCCCGTACAGGAGACAGGAGGAGGAATTATCCCCTGATTTTTCAGCCATGAGTCAACCGAAAATCGTAACATGCATGAGCATAAATAGCTAAAAACCTGATACTTTTTAAAGACTTAAAATTGCTCAAACCCATATTTGTTAATGCTTTTATATTTAATCAGCAAGCCATAATTAACTAAGTAATTAACACAGGATGAATCACCTTTTTAAGAATCATTAACAAGTTAGCCTCAATTATTTATATTTTTACCGAATTATTAATAATTAATAATTAAATAATTCTGGTTTAAAGCCTCCCCTTTTAAGGGGAAAGAAAGAAATAATATTTCCTTATCTTCAATCAAGAACGGTTTTAACCAGAGGTAATTATCAATTATCCATTATCAATTATCAATTAATGAATTCTCATCTACTCTCCCAATACCCTTTTTCTTGAGCAAATATAGAACATTCAACTATTAATAAATACAATTACAGCAATTCTCAGCAACAGAGAAATACACAAGTTTTTGATTTTAGATAATAGCACACATCCTAATTGACTCCCTATACCCTATACCCTATTCCCTCTCTCAACTAGGAAATTTATTTTGCACAACTACTTAGAAGTATCAGACTATTTATCTATTGTGGAATTTCTGACAAATAATTTAGGGTTCTATATATGGTATAGAATTAAAAGCTAAACTAAAAACAGGGAAAATATAGTTCACAGAATAATTTTGTAGTGAAGTTACAATTTTTCAAAATATTTTTTATTTGTTAGGGGCATCTCAAGAAGTTATTTGAATAATATACCATGTTTGGTAATATCGCAAGTAAACCAAAAGCTGAAATACTGAAGCTCTGAATTAATTATACTCTGCTAAAAGAGTTTTTGGTTCCCAGAGACATTAGGGACAAGGTAAGAGTGCTTTTGAGGTTTAAGTTGAGTGAAAGCTTTCACTATAAGAGTTAAACTTCACGAAGTTATATTGAATGAATATTTCAGCGATGCTAGTGGCAAAAATATAAATCAATAATTGCCTTCAAAACTTTGCTTCCTTAAGCCTCCAGACTTGATTCAAATTCCTAATTAAACTGTCAGTTTTATACTATGAACATATTATTAAATTACACTCAAAAGAAAAAAAATAGTTATTTGAAGTTAATAATTTTTACTAAATGATATGTCTAATAAACAGCTATGTATTCTAGTAGTTGATGATGAGCAAAATAATCTAATTCTATTAGAAGAACTATTAGCATTAGAAGGCTACACTACTATATCAGCAAACAATGGCAAACAAGCACTACAAGTTGCTAGTCAATCTCCGCCTGATTTGATATTACTAGATGTAATGATGCCTGAAATTGATGGATTTGAAGTTTGTCAATCCTTACGTCAGAATGAAAAATTAAAGACAATTCCTATAATTTTTTTAACAGCCTTAGATGATGAAAAATCTAAATTGAAAGGTTTAGAATCGATGGGAGATGACTATATTACGAAACCATTTAATACTCGCTTACTTCTAGCAAAAGTTGCTAATATTTTGCAGCTAAATCAAATACGTTCTCAAGCGAATAAATCTGAAAATAGTCAAAAACTAGATACACAAAGTAATTTACAACTATCAGCTGCATTGCGAATTAATCAGCTTTTATCAGATAAATTTCGATTATTTGTACCAGAGCAATTTTTATCAAGAATAGCTCCTGAAGGATTAAATTCGATTCAGCTTGGAGATGGAACAGAAGAAGAATTAACAGTTTTATTTTGTGATATTAGAGGATTTACAGCAATAGCTGAATCACAAAATGCACGAGATACTTTTAAGTGGTTAAATTCTTTTTTTCAGCGAATGAGTGTTTGTATTTCGGCTAATCAAGGATTTATAGATAAATTTTTAGGTGATGCCATTATGGCAGTATTTGATAAATATGAATGTCATAGTTTTAATGCGCTAAAAGCTGCTGTAATGATGCAGGAAAGTTTGCAAGATTTTAATGTTAATTATCAGAAATATAATCTGAAAGAACCTCTAAACATTGGTATTGGTATTCATACAGGTATTGCTGTTATTGGTACTTTGGGTTCTGAAAAAAGAATGGATTCTACGGTTATTGGAGATGTGGTTAATACTGCATCACGTTTGGAAAGTTTAACTAAGACTTATGGATGCTCAATTATTGTGAGTGAGCAAGTCATTTCTGAAGTAGAAATATGTCAAAATAATTCTCAAACAGCAAAACCGATAGAAACTAAACATAATAGTCTTAATAGCCAAGAAAATTTTTGTAATCAGATTCAAAATAACCAGGATAATCCGCCTAATTATTGTGACAAAATTTATTATAGGTGGATTGATAAAGTGACTCTCCGTGGAAAGCAGAAGGCTGTTAATATTTATGAGTTACTAGGTACTGAAAATAATATTATTGAACCGGAAAAAATTACAACTCTATTATTATTTAATAAAGGAATTAAGGGGTGGAAGTTTGGTAAATATGCAGCAGCTTTAGAATATTTTCAACAAGTAAAAAGGCTAAACTCTATTGATAATATTGCTGGTTTATATATGGAACTTTGTCGGGAAAAACTTGGTTTAGTACCAATGAAGAAAAATGACGTAAATTTAGCAGATCCGAATTTTTAATAAATTTGTATATAGGGTTTCTCAGGTTAATAAGTTACACCCATTTGCTATCTTTTATTGAAATACAAAGGATTCAGGAAAGCTGTTTTAAGAACCCTGAAAACTATACGCAATAGTAAAGAGAAAAAGTTTCATTCTCCGACTCCGGAAGCTTCAGCAAATGAAACGACTATTGCTCTATACGCAATAGAAAGAGGAAAATTTTCATCGTTCGACTCCGGAAGCTTCAGCAAATGAAACGACTATTGCTCTATACGCAATAGAAAGAGGAAAATTTTCATCGTTCGACTCCGGGAGCTTCAGCAAATGAAACGACTCTTGCTCTATACGCAATAGAAAGAGGAAAATTTTCATCCTCCGGCTCTGGGAGCTTCATAAAATGAAACGACTCTTGCTCTATACGCAATAGAAAGAGGAAAATTTTCTCCTCCGACTCCGGGAGCTTCAGCAAATGAAATGACTCTTGCTCTATACGCAATAGAAAGAGAAAAATTTTCATCCTCCGACTCCGGGAGCTTCAGCGAATGAAACGACTATTGCTCTATACGCAATAGAAGAAAAAAATATCTATTTTCATTTTCTGAAAGCCAATAAAAAAATCGCTACGACAAAGAATTTTTGGTTGCATCCTCACAAAAAGTGTGATATCATAAATAGTGTCTGTTGCTACTCGCCTATACGCATGATTTTTTATTCAACTAAGAAAGTATTGTTTTCAAACGATAAAAGTCTGTTCCACTTTTCGGCTAATGTTTTCGACCTATTACTAACACTAAGTAGGGTTTGCTGAATAAATTTAAAAAACTTACACAGTAACTACTGAAGGCATTTTTAAGTCTTGAAAAAGTGCGCCTGTTTGAGTTTAAAAGTCTCAAGTAGAAAGCAGAAGTAAATTCCTCAAAAATCTACTCCCTACTCCCTACTCCCTACTCCCTAATTATTAATTTTAACCAAAACGACCACTTACATATTGTTGAGTTGCTTCTTCCCTTGGGTTTTGGAAAATATTGTGAGTTTCATCAAATTCCACTAAATAACCAAAGCGTTTACCGCCTTCTTCAGCTTGTGCATTAAAAAAGGCAGTTACATCAGCAACCCTAGTCGCCTGCTGCATATTATGAGTCACAATAATAATAGTATAATTTTCCTTAAGTTCGTTAATTAATTCCTCTACTTTAATAGTAGAAATAGGGTCAAGAGAAGCACAAGGTTCATCCATTAAAACAACATCCGGACTAATAGCAACTGCACGAGCAATACACAAACGTTGTTGCTGACCTCCAGACAGAGCAAAACCACTTTGCCCCAATTTATCCTTAACCTCATCCCATAAAACAGCTTGTCGTAGCGATCGCTCAACTATCTCATCCATTTCTTCTTTAGATTTAGCCAGACCATTAATTCTTACTCCATAAGCAATATTATCATAAATTGACTTAGGAAAAGGATTAGGCTTTTGAAATACCATTCCGATGCGACGGCGAATTTCTACAGGGTCAATATCTGAGTCATAAATATTCTGATTATGATAAAGAATGCGACCTTCTAAATGGAAAATACTAATCAAATCATTGAGACGATTAAAACATCGTAATAATGTACTTTTACCACAACCTGAAGGTCCGATAAAAGCAGTTACTTTATTCTTTGGAATTTCCATCGAAACATCTTTTACCGCTTTAAAATCTCCGTAAAAAATGCTAACTTTTTCTGTTGAAAGAGCAGGTGCATAATTTTGTTTAGAAAGATTTACTTGAGACTCCGGCATAAAATATAACCTCCTAATTTAGTTAGACAATTATTTGTATACTTACTATTTATAGATATCAACATCCAGCTTGATGTTTTCTGCTTGCTTGAATCCAAACCATTACCTAAATTTAGGATTTAATAGCTGTTCTTCTTCTTTTCTTGTAGTTTAGATAGCTCTCTTTTGTATTTTCTGCTCTCAGAAACCTAGAATAATCGAATACCTTTCAGTTAATAATTTTTTGGGCAAATTTTTAGAGATGCAAGAACTTCTTATTTACCTTGCCTATTCAGATTAATTTTGGTTTTATCTGAATTTTATTGTATGATCGTCAGTAATATCTATCTATAATATTATCTGAATATTTTTCAACTCCCATTAATCTTTCTGCTCTACTTATCTTGTCATTATCCAAGTCTAGCCTCAACCGAAATATTAAAAACCTACCCCCATGAGGTAGGAGGGATGTCTTATTCATTTTTCAATCATCAAAATTGCTTTTGACTGGTTGCCCAACGAGAAAGAATACTGGTAATTAAAACTAATAAAACCAGCACCAAAGATCCTGCCCAAGCAAACTCTTGTAAAACCAAATCAAAACTACGAGCAAACTCGTATACTAGATATGCCAAAGATGGTACTGTCGGAGCAAAAGGACCACGAGGCCAATTATTAGAATAAACTACGGTAAAAAGTAGTGGAGCTGTTTCTCCAGCAGCACGAGCAATAGAAAGAGTAATTCCTGTGATAATACCTGGTAAAGCAGCAGGCAAAACTATCTGTAAAACAGTTTGATAATTAGAAGCACCAACTCCTACCGATGCCCATCTAATATCTCTAGGAACTATTTGTAAAGCTTCATCAGTAGTTCTAATAATAGTAGGTAACATCAAAATTGATAAAGCAACTCCTCCAGCAAATGCTGAAAATTTACCCATAGTTAAAACCAGTAAACTATAGGCAAATACCCCAGCAATAATTGATGGAACACCACTCAAAACATTAGTAGCAAATCGAATTGGGCGAGCAGTTTCTTCGTCACTAAATTCCGATAAATAAACTGCTGCTAAAATGCCAAAAGGTACAGCAATTACAGCAGCAATTGCCACTACCATAATTGTACCAAGAATAGCACTAGCGATTCCCCCTGTAGTTTGACCTGCTGCTGGAGGTAATTTAGTAAATAAATCTAGGTTAAGACGAGCTGCTCCTTTGATAAAAACATAAATTAATACAGCAAAGAGAGGGATAAGAGTAATAACTATGCAAGCACCTGATAATGCAGTCATTACTTTATTAAATATTTCTCTTGGTCTTTTCGGGTTTCTTTTTAGGTTAATAATAGATTCAGAAGATTTTGGGTTGTAAGTAATATCTGCCATTTCAGTTATCAGTTATCAGTTATCAGTTATCAGTTATTCAGTACCTCTGACTGTTTGCGCAGCATCACCTAGGAAAGCATCGGGATAGAAATACTGAAGTTTATTTTCTTTTAGTCAATTGTATATGGTGAGGTTTTCCACTGCTCCGGTAAAGCAATTCCACTATAGGGGAATCTCCACTTTTTCTCCCCTGGAAAGAGGAAACTTGATACCTTATTTTTTAGTCATAAAGTCATAATTAATCACAAGATAGAATGAACATAATTTAAAAATTACATCAGTTAAGTTGACATTAAAATACAAATTATTGTTCTAACTAGGCTAGAGGAAAAATAATGAATAGCGAACGATGAAAACTACATCTAATATACATCTCCAGAAAACAGAAAGTAGAGAGCAAGGAGTAGGGAGTAGGGGTAAATAATTGATGATTTATGTCGAATAATTGATTTTATTTTTTATTATTAGAGATGTCTAATTATCAATTATCCATTATCAATTATCAATTATCAATTATCCATTATCAATTA
>NZ_JBNHEQ010000190.1:0-19585 GCF_050016015.1 Dapis hubbardiae BLCC-M172 | reverse complement strand
TATACCATACATATAGCGTTCAAAACTCAAACGTTATAGTTTTTCAACTCTATATCTATAGATATTTAATATCTTTGTGTAAGTCACCATCTATGATACTTAATTAGGAATTATACAATACACCATACATATAGCGTTCAAAACTCAAACGTTATAGTTTTTCAACTCTATATCTATAGATATTTTTGTGTAAATCACGAGCTATAGTAGTTATTAAGAATAATATAATACACCATACATAATAGTGATCAAAAGATGTACTTTATGTATTAACATTTACCCATAGACCATACATATACCGCTCAAAACTAGAACGTTATAGTTTTTTGTACTCCATATCAATATATAGTACCTTGGCGTAATGCCTATGTATATAGTATATCAAAAGCTTTTTAGGAGACATCTGTGGTAGACAAGCAATATTAGAAAAAGAGAGAAAAATACTCTACCACTCCCTTACTCCCATACTCCAAATCATCAGAACCCAAATTGATTACATTAATTTATTGGTTGTGTATCAGTAAAGTGTGGGATAAGTCGCGTAGGGCTGGCTAATATGATCTAAAAGCACTGATATATAAAGGTTGAGTCCCCACATGGTCGCGAAAAAAGTGCAAATTTTTCAGCCTTTGAGACTAAAAAGTTAGCACGAAAGGCAGACACTTGCCAAAAAGATACAGGTACAATTATTTCTCCTACTTTCGAGTGCCTCCCCACACTTCCCACACGGACCACACTTCTAATACTTCCTTGACGCACTACCAATTTATTTTTGCGGGATTGGCTCTGAAAGTACCTTTGTCTGTTACTCTTAATCTGTTATTAATTATTCAACAGCTAACTCAGGTATTCTTACATTTTATTAAGATAAAACAACTATATTACAAGTTTCGCTGTAATATTACCACACTTAAACTTTTTTGTCAAAAAAAATGGGACAAAAAGAAACCTATGTTCAGAAAAATCAAAAATAACTTAATTAGGTATTGCTGAATTTTGTAACAACTTGTAAAGTAATAATAATAAAAAAATAAGTAAATTTAATTGAAGAGGTTTTTACCAAACAAATGCGAGTAGCGATCGCCGGAGCAGGTCTAGCAGGTCTTTCCTGTGCCAAATATTTGACAGACATGGGTCATACTCCAATAGTCCTCGAAAGGCGGGACGTACTCGGAGGTAAGGTGGCAGCCTGGAAGGACGAAGAGGGAGACTGGTATGAAACTGGTCTACATATATTTTTTGGTGCTTATCCAAATATGTTGCAGTTATTCAAAGAATTGAATATAGAGGATAGACTGCAATGGAAACAGCACACAATGATTTTTAATCAACCAGAAAAACCAGGAACATACTCTAGATTTGATTTTCCTGACATTCCAGCGCCTTTAAATGGGATAGTGGCTATTCTCCGCAATAATGATATGCTTACCTGGCCAGAAAAAATCCGGTTTGGTATAGGTCTGATCCCAGCCATAGTCCAAGGCCAAAAATATGTTGAGAAAATGGACAAATACAGTTTCTCAGAATGGCTGAAAAAACAAAATGTGCCTCCAAGAGTAGAAAAAGAAGTATTCATCGCCATGTCAAAAGCGTTGAACTTTATCGGTCCAGAATCAATATCCTCGACTGTAATTCTCACAGCCCTTAACCGTTTTCTCCAAGAGAAAAATGGGTCTAAAATGGCATTTTTAGATGGTTCTCCCACAGAACGATTATGTCAACCTCTGGTAGAATATATTACCAAGGGAGGCGGGGAAGTACACTTAAATGCACCGATAAAGGAATTCCTGCTAAACGATGATGCTACAGTTAGTGGATTCCTAATTAGAGGATTAGACGGAGCAGAAGATCGAGTTCTGAGTGTTGATGCTTATGTCTCAGCAATGCCAGTCGATCCCCTAAAAGTAATGTTGCCAAAACCTTGGCAGCAGATGGAATATTTTCAAAAGCTTAACGGTTTGGAAGGGATACCAGTAATAAATCTACATCTGTGGTTTGATCGTAAGCTCACAGATATAGATCATTTACTATTTTCCAGATCGCCCCTACTAAGTGTCTATGCAGACATGAGTAACACTTGTCGTGAATATGCTAATCCCAACCGTTCCATGTTGGAATTAGTATTAGCACCAGCTAAAGATTGGATTAGTAAATCCGATCAAGAAATAGTCGCAGCAACAATGGCAGAGTTGGAAAAATTATTTCCAGCTCACTTTACAGGAGAATCTCCCGCTAAGTTGTTGAAATATCATGTTGTAAAAACGCCCCGCTCTGTATACAAAGCTACTCCTGGTCGCCAAGACTGTCGCCCTTCCCAAGTAACACCAATTGGAAATTTCTTCCTCACGGGAGACTATACAATGCAGCGCTATCTAGCTAGCATGGAAGGAGCCGTACTTTCTGGCAAGCTAACAGCGCAGGCTATAGCTAAAGCAGATCCTACTCATCTTGAATCTCATGCAAACCTGCAACAAACAACTCCAAAGCCAGCAAAGAATGCTGCAACGGTCTAAATCTTCCCAACGCATGACTCGTTCATCCCTGGTATCTTTAGAAGAATCTTATGAGCTGTGTCGTCAAGTCACAGCCAAATATTCTAAAACTTTTTACATGGGTACTCAGTTAATGCCAGAAGCTAAAAGTAAGGCGATATGGGCAATTTATGTCTGGTGTCGTCGTACAGATGAACTGGTAGATGGACCAATGTCAAATACCACGACGACAGAAACCCTCCAAGAGTGGGAACAACATCTTGAATCTATCTTTGCTGGGTATCCCTTAGAAGATGCAGATGTAGCATTGGTAGATACCCTATCTAAGTTCCCTATAGATATTCAACCGTTCCGTGATATGATTGCAGGTCAACAAATGGATCTGTACCGAAGTCGGTATCAAACATTTGAGGAACTGAAACTTTACTGTTATCGAGTTGCAGGTACAGTTGGTCTAATGACTATGCCAGTTATGGGAGTAGAAACATCAAATTTTGCTGCTCCCTGGAATTCCAACCAACAAACCCATTCTCCTGTAACAGAAGCGATCGCCTTGGGAATTGCTAATCAACTTACAAATATTTTAAGAGATGTAGGAGAAGATGCTCGTCGAGGTCGAATTTATCTTCCTTTACAAGAATTAGCTTTATTTGATTATACCGAAGAAGATTTATTGAATGGTGTAATTGATGACCGTTGGCGAGAGTTAATGAAATTTCAGATTCACAGAGCGCGTAAGTTTTTTGTTGATGCAGAAAGAGGTATTAAGCGTTTGAACGCTGATATTCGTTGGCCTGTTTGGTCTGCTTCTATGCTTTATAGTAAGATTTTAGGTGCTATTGAGCGGAATCAATATGATGTATTTAATCGTCGAGCTTACGTTTCCACTCCTCGAAAATTGCTATGTTTGCCCATAGCCTTTCTTAGATCGAAAGTCTTATAAGTTGTAGCAATGTATCCTTTAACAAACAGCTAGTGGGAAAATGCTTAAATTGGCAAATTTGGACAATTAATAAGCTATTTAATTCAACTTGGGATTAATAATTACAGAAATTACACAACCCATGATTTTTAAACACTACATAGGACTTGGTGAAAAAATCTTTTAGTGAGGGAAAGAAATCGGGAATAGGCAATTAGCAATAGTTTTACTGTTAACTTTTCTGCATTTTCCTTCACTTGACTGGGGATTTGGTTGGCCTGGTTTTTGATTTTTATTTAGTCGTGCATCTGGCAATTTTTTTCAAGCTAATTCAGCACTTAAACCTCTGATATAGATAGGTTCTAGATTTATTCAACAGACCCTACATATTATAAGACGTTATAGTTTTGGTTTAGTATATATGGTGTCTTTGCCTAAGTCCTGAGTTATATATGTGAAAGAAAAAGCCTTTGATTTATTAAATCGAAGGCTTTTTTCACTCATCATATCACATCTGGTAGCAGCGGTATTATTCAGCATTTTAAAGATAAGAGGCTATATTGTAGAGGCGAATGGCCATTTTCGGCTGTCTCCGACATATCTGCGCAGCATTCCGCAGGAAAACTCCCCTATCCTTTGTATGACGATCGATGGAATTATATTACTCCGAAACCAACGGATTTGAGATCGGTTAACTGTTAACTGTTTCAATATCCGATTAATACTAAATTTCGTTTATAGCTTGGGTAGTTGGGTTGGTAGATATATTCAATTGTCATTAGGTAGACGAGAAAAATGATTACTTGTTTACCATTCCTAAATTTAGATCGCAACTTTGTAGATATAGCTATAGGCATGATTAAAAAACTATATCTACAATGATGTCAGCGTAAGATTTTTGAGTTTACTCAAGTGATTCCTAAGAATTAGTGCTAGCTGCCAAACGTTGCTTCAACTCTGCTAAAGCATCAGCCCAACGGGGATCTGGTTGAACTGCATCATTACCACTAGAGCTAGGACTACTAGAAGTTTTAGACGATCCTCCTTTATCCTTGTCACGACGAGACTTTTTATTCTTGCTAGTATTGTTTTTACTAACTGGTTTAGGTTCAGCCTCAGCATTTTCAGACTCACCCTTCTTAGCACGAGGTAAGGCTTTTTCAATCTTTAAAGGAGTTTCTCTAAACTGATGACCGTTATACTTTTCAATAATTTGGTCAGCTTGTTCATCATTTTTAACTGTTACAAAGCCAAAACCACGACATTTACCAGTTTTACGATCTGTGATCAATTTAGTAGTGACACTATCGCCTTCTTCTTTAAAAACTTCTTGGAGTTCTTGACGTTCCATTACCTCTTTAGGCAAATTACCAATATACAAACGAATTGACATAAAAAAAATCCTCCAGACTTTGAATTTTAATTGTTTAAATTACAACAAACGAAAACTTAGTCAACTGAGATTGACTGAACATAAAACAAGAGCAGAATCAAAAAAACTGCTCCAGACTTTGAAATGTGAAGAATTTTGACAAATACCTATATTAACCTTTACTACAGATGAAATGATTTCAAATTTACCATTTTGGTCAACTCTGGCAAATAATTTTATTTTGTTATGTTGTTCTTTAAACTTTTTGCTCATTACTCAACAAACAAAACTATAGGCATTGCTCAATTACTTCTTTTTAATATTGATTTGCTAAACATTTATCGCCCCAACTTTTAAATATAAGTTCAAAGCCTGCTAAATTCAAACAACCTAATTGCTAATATGATATTAATTTCAAGTATACTGCTTTATAAAACTGATATAAAACGTCACAATTAGTGATGTTTTGATGTGTACGGACGTTGCATGTAACGTCCCTATGTTCTACCGGAACTTTCGGCAGCACTCCGTCCACAGGCATCTCCATGTCGGCAACAGCCGAAACGATAAAGCCCACCGCATTTCTCGCTCTTTATACTTGTATTCAAATCGCGGTCTATAGACAAAACTTCCTACTTGGTGAGGGCTAAAACTTAATCATAATATTTGACTTATTTTTCAACCAAACCGGAAATGCTTACTGCTTATCTTTCCTTTGTTAACAGGCTAGTTATTTCTTAACCACTATAAACTTATCATAATCCTAAGTCAATATCTACTATTTTTCTTAAATTTAACTATTTACTCGTATCTTCAATACTCAAGTTAAACTGTTCAGTAATCCCTACTTTTCCGATCGCAAAATTTATGAATTGCCAAAAAACCAGCCGACAGTTGTGGCTGGTAGAACTTGCTGTGTTGGGAGATTGACACTTACCACCCAAAAAGTCTTATCTATTGTGAGTTAAGTAGAGGTTTTCTGTATATCAACAGACCATATTTATTAAGGCGATTCTTACTGTTGGCAGCATACATTTACCTTATTAAATCTGTAATATTTCTACTAATTCAGCTCAATCAGACTCAACTCCTGAGCTAGGCAAAATTATGAGGTCGCTTGGGTTAAGCTACTCTATGTAAATAAATGTAACATAGTTAATTCAAGAATGCAACTTTTCTTTACATCATCTGATAACTAAAATCTGCCCGTATATACCATAGAAGCTGCCCATATAGCAATAGCAAAAGCTACAATTGTTGACCAGAGAGGATGACCACTGTTAATAGATTCACCATTTTCAGTTGTAATAGTATTAATATCTATCCAAGGAGTAGCTCCTCGCCTCCACCAACCAGTTACGGTTATAGACTTACCAACAAGATCGCTAGGACGATTTATTTTAGGCCATAAGTTACCAACAGGACCAAATTGATCGGAATAATGCAACCTCACCAGACCTCTTGTTGTTTGTAGAATCAAATCTTGTCCCAACCAATTCATCATTCCGCTTTTACCAAGAAGTTGGCCTTTGAATTGAATTGCTTGACTATCTAATGGCAAAGCTTCTGGGTCGGTTAACAATTCTAATAAGTTAGGATTTTGCCAAAGTTTAGTTGGTTTTATATCAGGGAAAAATTGGTTAATTCTCATCAAAATACCAATACTAAAACCCATAGTCAAACAACCAACTAAAATGGAAATATCTCCAAATAACCAATCTAAACGCCAAAGACCAACCGCAGATGAAACTATACCTATTAACCAGAAAAAGATAGCAAAGACTAAACCTATTAATATACCAAAAAATGGCGCTCCCTGAAGTAAAAGTTTCTGCAACTCAAGATTTTGTGGAGTATAAATATTCTCTTTTTGAGTACCACTTAATTGATTTTTTGCAGTTACATCAGGATTTATATTTCCTAGATTTAACTCTGTTTCTAGTTTCCAGAAATTAGCATAGGAACCTAATGTTTTTAAGCGATCGCCAAGCAAAGGGTGAGTATTATTAACCTCTAACCATCGACGATATGGGTTAAAAATATCCCAGTTAAAAATAGATGCAAAACCACTAGATGAAATTACACTACCAGAAGTAATAGCTTGGTTTATTCCTACTGGCATTAATATTTCAAAACTCTCTAATAAATTCCTAATTTTGCCTTGATTTTCGACATCATTAGCCATTGCAATTGTAATTTTCAGAAGAGCGCGTGTCAGACCATTAGGATTACCAGTTAAATTACAAGCTAGGCGATCGCTATAATAAACTCGCCGACGAGACAACCATAAAATTGGCAATTTTAGCAACCAATATAAACCATAACTAAGAGTTGAAATTATTGCAGCAAATATTCTAAAAACGGAGACTAAAATATGCAAAAAAGATTTGATAAATCCTGGTAAAAAATCAGGTAATTGATGATTAATAAAATCTAAGCTCCTATCTGCCCAAAAAGTTAATTGCCAATAAATAGTGTAGGGAATTTGAAGCATCAGATTAGCCATAGACATTAACCGGAAATCTCCTGTTTTAATATGACTAATTTCCCTAGCATAAATAGTAGCAATTTCATCTTCTGCTAAATTATCTAATAATCCTTGACTAACAACTATCCTGAAAAAACGAGGCAAGCATCCATAACTAAATGCTATAGGAACATCTATTGGTAAGACCTTCAATGCAATTCCCCGTATTTTTTGTTTTTTACAAAAAGTACGAAGTAGTTTATTCGCTTCTTTACTGTAATTAATTAGAGTTGTTGTTGGTAGAGTTTGGAGACCATAGGTAAGTATTAATAATCCATCAATTAACCAAGGAGAGAATATAAATAATCCCAGCAGAAAAATTATAAAATTTCGAGTGGGGTCTCGATAAAAAATTTGAATTGGTCGAAAGTGTGGGAGCCAAACTAGAAAATCATTTGTTGCATCTAAGCTAAACTTTAGTAGGGTAAGACTTAGCCAAAATAGAGCAATAACTACAACTATTTGTTCTAGCCATAAAAGAGTTAAATTAGGAGATTTAAGGCGACGACCTCCTTTTGCTCTTCCTGCTTGACGCCATGTCAGTTTAGGTAAATTTTCTGGTTTTTCTGAAGTAATATCTGTTGATATTTGATGGGATTCATTTGTCGTTTCTGAATTTGATTTATTAACTAGGTTTGATAAAGCAGGTGATTTATTTTTATCTGCCTCTATATCATTTTTGTTTGACTGAGGATGCTGTACAACATCTGAAGTTTTACTAGAATTTGTTTGGAGGTTATTTGGTTTTTCTGAGATTGATTTAGAACCAGTTTCTAGAGAGAAATCAATATTTTTTTTAGAGATATCGTTGGTATTTTTGGTAGATTTAGATTGATTTGAAGTAGGATTAAAAGGAGTAAATCCTGTTTCAATAGGTTGTTGATTTTGGGAAGATGCTTCTGGAGTTTTAGAGGTAGAATTTGTTTGGAGGTTATTTGTTTTTTTTGAGATTGGTTTAGAAGCACTTTCTACAGATAAATCAATATTTTGTTTGGAGATGTCATTGGTATTTTTGGCAGATTCAGATTTATCTGAAGTAGGATGAAAAGGAACAAATCCTGTTTCAATAGGTTGTTGATTTTCGGGAGATATTTCGGAATTTTTCCGAGTAGAATTTTTTTCGAGATTATCTGTGTTTTCTGAGATTGGTTGAGAACCAGTTTTTAAAGATAAATCAATATTTTGTTGAGAGATGTCATTGCGATTTTTGTCAGATTTAGATTGATTTGAAGTAGGATTAAAAGGAACAAATCCTGTTTCAATAGGTTGTTTATTTTGGGGAAATGTTTCTGAAGATTCAGGGGTAAGAATTGTTGATTTTTTGATATTTTTAGGCGGATATCGCTTTAATAATGCCTTGAGATGACGATTAGCAAAACTTTGAATTTCATTATCAGAAATTTTAGTAAGATTACGACACAAAGAAATAGCTCTATCTACTTGTTTAGTTTTTTCATAAGCAATAACTAAACCCATCTGAGCTTTTAACTTTTGCTTGATAGATTCTTGTTGAGCAATTATTTCTAGGTGAGCGATCGCCTGTAAATAATCTTTTTGTTTAAGAGCAAGTAATCCAGCTTTTAAAGATGGTTTTTCTGGCACATAGTTATCTGGGGCAGAAGATGTTTTATCTATCATTGACTGAATTGTTGAGTTATATTTTACTGAATTTCACCAGCCAAATACCAATTCTTCTGATTATTAGCAATTTTCAATACTATTCAATTTAAATTGCCAGAGTTTTTTATATCTAAAAATAGAGTATCAATCAAAAAAAATTGGCTTTAAACAACAAATAATTTTACGTTTAAAAATTTAAAGTTATTAATTCAGGTAAGTAGGTTGGCGTTAAAATTTATCCTTATGAAAAGATAGGAGGTAGAAGAGAGGAGGAAAGATATTTTTGATAACTTTACCTCCTTGTTGCATACTTTTGTTTTTTGTGTCTACCTGCTTATAGTCATAGTAGATGGTATGCTGAAAATTTTGGAACTGTTAATTTTAAACGAGACGATACCTATCAAATTTTAGCTCTTAAACTGCATAGTCTGTAGCTATATAGCAATCCTATTTCAATTGTAATATTTTTGTGCTAGGGGCGATTTCTTGCGGAATGCTTTGCAAAAGACAAAATGCTAATTACCTCTACAGGAATCAGAATTTTGAAGGTTTTTCGTCAATCTTAACTATTATAAAAATTATCACAAATCATTTAGGATTGCTATAGCACTCTTATTTGAGTCCTGTAAAAAATGTTTGTTACTTTTCAGGCAAGAGGTAACAGACAAAAGAAGGGAGTTTCAGAGTTTTTATCCATTTTTTGATTGATGATAAATCATTTAGAATTGCGATAGTAACTGTAGTCGAAACAATGGAATATCAAGAGTCAAACTTCTTCCTTCTGCTATAAAATTAACACTAAAGTAAAAAAAAGCTTTTATCCTTATAATTAAGGTTGGAAAAAACTGGCTGAAATTAATTTATGACACTAAAACTGTACAATTCACTAACTCGTCAAGAAGAAAACTTTCAATCCCTAGAGCCTGGTAAAATTAAAATGTATACCTGTGGTGTTACAGTATACGACTATTGCCATTTAGGTCATGCCCGTTCTTATATTGTATGGGATACAATCCGCCGATATCTAATGTGGCAAGGTTATCAAGTACGGTATGTGCAAAATTTTACTGATATAGACGATAAAATTCTCAACCGGGCCAGAGAAACAGGCAGTTCGATGGAGTCGGTGGCCGAACGTTTCACAGAAGCATACTTTGAGGATATGAAACGCTTAAATGTCCTAGAAGCAGATGAATACCCTCGGGCCACTCAGACAATAGATGGGATTAAACAGTTAATCAAGGATTTAGAAAAAAAAGGTTTTGCTTACCCTTCTGGAGGGGATGTTTATTATCAGGTGCGGAAATTTTCTGAATATGGGAAACTTTCAGGCCGTCGTTTGGAAGAAATGCAAGCTGGTGCAAGTGGTAGAGTAGAGTCAGAAAATTTAGAAACTGCTAAAAAGAAAGACCCATTTGATTTTGCCCTCTGGAAAGCAGCAAAAGATGGAGAACCTGCATGGGAGTCTCCCTGGGGAAAAGGAAGACCAGGTTGGCATATTGAATGTTCGGCAATGGTGCGAGACTGCTTGGGGGAAACTATAGATATTCATACTGGCGGAGCAGACTTAATTTTTCCTCACCATGAAAATGAAATTGCTCAGTCGGAAGCTGCTACGGGAAAATCTTATGTAAGATATTGGCTCCATAATGGTTTTGTGACTATTAATGGAGAAAAAATGTCAAAGTCCCTAGGAAATTTTACCACAATTCGGGATTTATTAGATAGACCTGTAGAGCCAATGGCTGTCAGAATGTTTGTTTTAACTGCTCAATATCGGAAACCTATTGACTTTACTCAAGAGGCGATCGCTTCTGCTGAAAATGGTTGGAATACGATTAAGGAGGGTATATTATTTCCTCAGCAACATGGTTCTAAATTAGGATGGGAAATGCCAGAAAAAACCTTATCTGAAGAGACAAAGTTATTAACTTTTCAGGTAGAAAAATTTCAGAAAGCAATGGATGATGATATTAATACTCCTGGTGCTTTAGCTGTTTTATTTGAATTAGCTAAAGAGTTACGTCGAGAGGGTAATATTCTAGTGCATGAAGGTAAAACTCAAACATCTTTGGAAGAGTTACAAAAACAATGGGTAACTCTGGTAAAGTTGTCACAAGTATTAGGTTTAGAAGTTAAAATAGATGAACAAGTTAGTAGTGAATCTGGAGGTTTAAGTGATAATGAAATTGAGTCTTTAATTCAGCAACGTTTAGAGGCAAAAAAAGCTAAAAATTATGCTGAAGCAGACCGCATTAGAAATGAACTGCAAAATCAAGGTATTAAACTAATAGATCAACCAGGTGGTATAACAAACTGGCATCGGAATTAGGGAGATATTGGGTTTAATATTACTGGCAGGGAACAGGGAACAGAACACCTCTCCAATTCGCTTCTTTCACAGGAATAGTATTTACAAACTACCTGACTTTTTCTGAGAAAATTACTACTTTTCAACTACTATCGCTTTAATATTACCGAATTATTAATAATTAAATAATTCGCGCCTTGAAGCCTCCCCTTGGATAGGGGAAAAAAAGTGCTAAGATATTTCCTTATCTTAAATCAAGAAAGGTTTTAACCGGAGGTAATTATCAATTATCCATTATCAATTAATGAAAGCAGTTTTGGAGTTAATCAGGTACAAATACAAAGTTTTAGGACTTGAGTGAATAGGGAATATAAATTAGTATTAAACTGTAGCTCACCATCCGGGCAAAGTCCTGTAAGTTCGAGGTAAAAATTATCGCGATTAATGTACAAATGTCACAAGTTTGTTGCTGATGGTTAGGTGTTTTTTCTTGAGTGCTTCCTGAATATACCTGATTAGTTAAAATTTTTTTGTTTTGGCAAAACTGACATAATTTGATTTGATAGTTTTTATCTGGAAAAATCTGGGTAAAGTTGATGGAGTTTATTGCTGATGGGTAGTTTTTTTTCTTGAGTGCTTGCTTAATATATCTGATATATCTGATTAGTTGAAATTTTTGTCAAAAAACGGGCATAATTTTATTTGATAGTTTTTATCTAGAAAAATATGGGCAAAGCTGATGGAGTAGGGGATTAAAAAAACACATCAGTTAGCTGAGAAATATTTAGAGGGGTTAGCAAATAAATGAATTACGATAATTTGAGTCAAAAGATACTACTAATTTTTATATGGGGAAGAATTTATCAGTAATTTTAATGTCAACCCCTCTGATTCAAGTTTAGCTATACCAATTACCATGCCTTAATGCTATACTTCGGCTATACTTCAACACCTCAATAGTTACCAAGATTCAAAATCTGTTTTAGACAATTATTAGGAGCTGATATATAGATTTTTAATACTTTTCTTTTTCCCCCTCCTCCCACACTTCCCCACTCAATCAGATATAGCAAAATTTTTGAGAAATGATATTATTCCCCATACCTCAAAACCCTAAAAATATATCTACTATTTCATCAAGTTATTAAAAAGCGGTCAGCGGTCAGCGGTCAGCAACCAGCAGTAAAGGTTTAGGAGGGGACTGTTACCCCTCCTAAACTTTCCGGTTTATAGAAACCGGGGATGTTTTACCCAGTAGGGGCAATTCGCGTTTGCAGAGCATTCCGTAGGAAATCGCCCCTACAAGCTGATAGCTGTTTGCGAAGCATTCCGGAACGGAAATGCTGAAAGCTAATAGCTAGTTAACCACTATAGCAATCAGGAATCATAATGTGAGAATTTAACTACTCCTTAAAACTCTAGAAGATAAGATATAGTTTCTTCTTTCTCCCCTATTCCCTAAAAATCTACCATCTCTCACAATTCAAATAAGATTGCTATATTATGTAAAAATCAAACCTGCTCATATAAATAAATTTTAACTTATAACTTATTCAACTATTGTCTATGAAGCCTGAACAAAGGATTTCTATTTCCTTATCTAACCTAGTATTAATTATTAGCAGTTTTTTACTACTAATTGTTTTATGGCAAGTACGAAGTCTTATCGTACTATTGATGGTTTCAGTAATTTTAGCTGCATCAATTTCACCATTAGTAAATATAACAGAAAGAATTAGATTACCTCGTTGGTTAGGGGTAATTATCGTCTATTTAACTCTAATTTTTGGATTTATCAGTGTAGTATTAACTATCGGTCCGCCCGTCTTCGATCAAATTGAAAGACTTTTAAGTCAGTTACCATTATTTTCTGAGAGTATCAGCGATAATTTTGAAGATTTTGTTAGTTCCTTAATTCAAAACCCTCCTGATTGGATTAATCAACTTTTTGATACTAAATCTGTCACAAGTTGGGTAATTCGTTCTAGTCAACAATTATTACTACGTTCTTATAGTTTAACTAAAGGTGTATTAGGAGGGGTACTAACTTTAATATTAGCTTTATTTATTTCAGGCTATATGGTATCAGATAGCAAAACTTTAATTACCAGTATCGTAAAACTTTTTCCTCAACCTTGGGATAAACGTTTAGAAAATCAAGTTGTTCCTGTGACTCAAAGAATGGGAGGTTATATTAGAGGCAGAATTATAGTTTCTGCTATTTTAGGTGTAGCAACTACCACTGGTTTAGGAATTTTAGGGTTACAAGATTTTTCCCTAGGTTTAGGAGCAATAGCTGCTGTGACAAACCTGATCCCTTTTATAGGTCCAATTCTTGGTGCAATTCCAGCTTTAATTGTTGCTATTGCTAAGGGGGGATGGTTATTTTTATGGGTAATAATTTTGTACTATATTATCCAAAATGTAGAGACTTATGTACTCGATCCTTTACTGGTAGGTTCTTCAGTTGGAGTACATCCTCTGTATCAATTACTATCAGTTTTAGTAGGGATTCAGTTATTAGGAATTATTGGTGCTTTGATCGTTCCACCTTGGTTTGCTGGTAGTGCTGCTTTGGTAGAAAATTTATATTTAAAACCTAAGTTAGAAGCAGAAAAGATGCAATCGATAGTTACAAACAATGGAGAGCATAATCCACCACCTCTAACCTCTTAATTTTTAATTTAATAGTTAATATTAATTAATCGTGAAAGAATCAAAAATATAGATAAAAATTATGAAACTATTACTCCTACTTTCCTGTACCTTAATTGATTGTTAGGAAAATATCCTGACCTCTGTTCCCAAAACTTATTTCCGGTATTAGTTGTTTCAAAGAAATTTTCTACAAAACCAATATAGACTAAATTCAGGTCAAAAACCTCACATTTTGGGCAAAATGTGAGGGAAAAATTCAGAAAAACTAATAGTAAAACTATTGCCTATTCCTCATTTCCTGGCTTCACCTATAAGGCTTTTTTAGGACTCCCTACATGAGAAAATTTCCAACTCGTTATAGCTAGTTTCCGGGTCTAAGTTTCTAGCAAATCTCCATGCTTTAGTTGTACCAATAACAATTTCAGCAGTCGTATAAATAATACAACCATAATCTAGATGACCACCAATAGTTTTACCCTCTCCATTAGAAATGAGAATATGTAGATGAACACCACTACAAGCAACCGTTCCATTCAGAGAAATAATCTCAAATTTATCATACAAAATATTACTTTTCTCTTGGTTAGCAAATCGAATTGCAGCTTGCTTCAGACTACCAATAGCTGTAAGGATAAAACCACACTCAATTTGATTGTCGATCGCCCAATCTTTAAGACTTTGTTTTAAATCTAAATTTGGTTTCAACCTGAAGGGATAAATTTTCATTAGACAAACTGATAAATATCAAATTTATATGATTAATCTGTAGATTTAGTGGTCAGAAAATCAACCTATGATAGTATGACTAAAAACTATAAATACCTGGTGATAATTAAAAATATTTGAATTATACGAGTCAGAAATCAGGTAGGGTATCCGTCGAATTGACGACGTACAGAATAGTTTTGGTAAACTTACTGGTTGTAATTATTTTAAGTTTAATTTTTTATACCTACTTATTTGGCAAAATAATCCTCATAAAATTTATCAAATCAGAAAATTGTCAATCCAGATATTTTAAGTCACGAAAATAACAGAATCTAAAAATGGCAAAGATTGACTAGAATATGCTATATATATTATTTTTTCCTATGATAATTATGTATAATTATAGATTGATTAAGAACTATAAACAACACTTAGCACTCTTTCTAGAAATATAAAAGAGTATGACTGTGTTATAGAAAATTTATATTTAAGGATGAAATCCCAAAATTATCTCACTAAAAGGTAGAACAATGGTTAAGATTCTCTTAGTTGAAGACAATGAGATGAACCGGGATATGTTGTCTAGGCGTCTCATTCGTAAAAAATTTGAAGTAGTTATTGCTGTTGATGGTGCTGAGGGTGTGGATATGTCTATATCAGAAGCACCAGATCTAATTTTAATGGACATGAGTTTGCCCATACTAGATGGGTGGCAAGCAACTCAGAAAATTAAAGCAGACCCCAAAACCAAAAATATTCCAGTAATAGCAATGACAGCTCATGCTATGGCAGGAGACCGAGAAAAATGTTTAGATGCTGGATGTGATGACTATGATACAAAACCAGTAGAATTTCCCAGACTATTAGACAAGATCAAAAATCTTATAGGTAAAGATCCAACAAAATGAAACATGACCAGGGCAATGTGCTGGTTGTAGATGATAACCAGATCAACCGTGACCTTTTGGCTCGGCGAGTCAAAAGGCAAGGCCATGTGATAAGTTCTGCGTCTGATGGGTTTCAAGCTTTAGAAATGATGAGAACTCAAGCATTTGATTTGGTACTACTAGATATTATGATGCCACAAATGAACGGTTATCAAGTCCTCGAAACCCTGAAAGCTGACCCTAAATTACGCCATATCCCAGTAATAATGATTTCCGCAGTGGACGACATTGAAAGTGTAGTCCGTTGCATCGAATTGGGAGCGGAAGATTATTTGTCCAAACCGTTTAATCCCGTATTACTTAAAGCTCGAATTAACGCTTGTTTAGAAAAGAAAAGACTTCGGGATCAAGAACAAGCTTATTTAAAGCGACTAGCTGAAGAACAAGAAAAGTCAGAAAGGTTACTATTAAACATTCTACCAGCACCAATCGCTCAACGGTTAAAACAGGGAGAAAAAACTATAGCTGATAGCTTTAGTGAAGTAACTGTTTTATTTGCTGATTTAGTTGGGTTTACTAAACTTTCGGCCAATTTATCCCCCGCTGAACTGGTAGAATTACTAAATATGATTTTCTCTAGGTTTGATGAGTTGGCAGAAAAATATGGACTTGAGAAAATCAAAACTATTGGTGATGCTTATATGATTGTGGGTGGCCTACCAACGCCCAGGGAGGATCATGCTGAGGCGATCGCGGAAATGGCCTTAGATATGTTAAATCAAGTCAAGGAATTTTCTGAAAAGCAGGGTAAATCTTTACAAATTCGCATTGGTATTAATACAGGAGCAGTAGAAGCAGGAGTTATTGGGACAAAAAAATTTGCTTATGACCTGTGGGGAGATACAGTAAATACAGCTCATCGTATGGAGTCTCATGGGATTCCGGGAGAAATTCAAGTAACTGAGGATAGTTATAATTGTCTAGCTAATCAGTATACATTTCAGGAACGAGGCATGATAGAGATTAAAGGAAAAGGTAGCATGAGAACTTATTTACTTATAGGTAGAAAAGAGTAAAAACAGTTATCAGTTATCAGTTATCAGTTATCAGCTATTAGTTATTAGTTAACAGTTATTAGTTGTCAGTTATTAATTCACAGTTATCAGTATCTCCTACTTAAGTAAGAAGCTTGAAACCTAATTTTTTGCTCATTTGAAATCTTTTACAACCAATAATTTTTATTTGAGCTATATATACTATAAAATTAAAAAGTAAATCTACAAAATCACTGAGGAAAAAATGTTATCAACTACAGAATTATTACTCGCTACTAAATGGTTTGGTATTGCTACAATTGGATTTTTTCTGTTAACAACTCTTGGCTTTATTTTGAAATGGGGATTTAGATTTAGATTGGTGGGAGTTACAGGTTTTATGGGAGTCTTAACTGCTGGTTTATTTGGTTTAAGTTTAGGATTATTTAATCGGGTAGAAATTCCAGGTTCGGTTCCATATACATTAGTTTATGATAATGGCGCTACTCAAACGGTAATTGCTGTTTCTCCTACTATTTCAGAATCTGAATTAGCAGCAACAATGGAACAAGCAGCAGGAGATTTATTTTCACTAGGTCGTTTAGGTGGAGATAGTCAATTAACTATTAGAATTAGAACTATTATTCATCCAGAAAAAGGTGTTTCTGAACCTCTTTATTTAGGAGAAGTTAAACGTTCTTTGTCTCAACGAGAAGATGAAAATATAGATATTAAAATTTTTCCAGAAACTTTAGCAAAGTTGGAAAGTTATCAGAGTGAAAATTTGGAAAGTTAAGTTCATTAATGGATAATGGATAATGGATAATGGATAATGGATAATGGATAATTGATAATTGATAATTGATAATTACTGAAAAAAATAAGGTTTAAAGACTCTCCTTTCAAGGATAAAAAAGGAAAAAAATCCTTTTAAGCAATCCTATTCGTTTTCATTAGGGGTAATTATTAATTATTGAACTACCTCTGGTTAAAACTGTAACGGAATTGAAGATAAGGAAATATTATTTCTTTTTTTTCTTAAAAGGAGAGGCTTTAAACCAGAATTATTTAATTATTAATTATTCTGTGAAAATCTAGAGAGATATTTGAATAGTAAGGTAGGAGAAAAATTTAAACTGATACAACTATTCAATGATTAACGATCGGGAATTTTGGCTAGGTGCAGCATTTCACAGACTAATTAATTTTGGGGAGAAAGTTATTATTAGTCTTCTTCCCCCTACCTTAATTTTATTAAGTTAACAGAATAGTTATGAATATAATTTCAATCAAAATTAATAGATTTTTTTTGGTAAGTTTGTGAAAAGGGAGAGCCAAAAAATAGGAGACAAAGCAGCACAATAGTTAGAGGAAATAAACGAACAAGAATGGCTTCAGGCAGCAGCTACAAATCCCACATTTGATTTTCTAAAAGAACCGGAAGAAGATATATACACATTAACAGATGGTAAACCTTTCACCTACTAATAGAAAAATTGAAATTGCTCAGATAATTTGTAAATTGTTTACTGAATAATGTTTATATATCAATTCTAAATATATCGTAGGGGTTTGGTCTCCAAACCCAAGCTCAAATGTGATTTGAAGACCAAACCCTTACAGTTTTTTTAACTAATCATTTAGGATTATTATCATACCAAATAAAAAAAAGGAGATTTTTAATAGATGATAAATCAGAGAGATTTATTAAAAAGATTATTTAATGCTTTTAAACCTTTTGAACCTCTACAACCTGGGAGTCCGGTATATGTTGATTGTCGGGAAGTAAGGGGAGATGGAGATATTATTACAGATTTAGCTACTAATATTGAATACTCTGATAATAATACTTGTCAACTTTATGCCGGACATCGGGGTGCGGGTAAGTCAACAGAACTTTTATGACTTAAAAAATACCTAGAAAATAACAAATATTTTGTCGTTTATTTCGATGCTGTAAAAGAAGATATTAATCCAGAAGATACGGAATATGCTGATATTTTGTTGGCTTGTACGAGACATTTATTAGAACATCTGAAAAAAGCTAATCCTCAACCACTATTAGATTGGTTAAAAGGGCGGTGGGCAGATTTAAAAGATTTAGCAACTACAAAAATATCTTTAGAAGGTTTGACACTTGAATCACAAGTTAGTCAATATGCAAAAATTACGGCAAATATTAGAGCTGAACCTACCTTAAGAAAAAAAATTAGAGAAAAAATTAATCCTTATACTGAAAGTTTAACTGAGGCGATAAATACTTTTATTCCTGATGGTAAAAAGAAACTATAATCTGGTTCTGAACTGGTAATAATTGCTGATAGTTTAGACCGAATTTTACCAATTGTGCAGCCAGACGGACGTAGTAATCACGATGAAATTTTTATCGACCGTAGTGCCCAATTAAAAGGATTAGATTGTCATACAATTTATACAATTCCTATTTCTATGGTTTATTCTAATAAAGCACCAAATCTGAAAATTGAGTATGACGATCCTCAAGTTTTACCGATGATTATGGTGGAGACTCCGGAGGGAGAAGTTGATGAATTAGGAGTTGCTACAATTAGGGAAATTATTGATAGACGGGTGAAGGAAGTTAAGTCGGATTTATCTTTGGAAACAGATTTATTTGAAAGTCGAGAAGTTTTGGATAAAGTTTGTTTAATGAGTGGAGGTCATGTTCGGGATTTAATGTTTTTAATGCAAAGTGTAATTAAACGTGCTGGAGGTAAATTACCTATTTCTGCTGGAGTTGCACAAAGAGCTATTACGGAAGCAAGAGTTTCTTATAAAAGGTCTATTCAACAAGAAGAATGGCAGATATTAGTAGATGTTTCTCGTTCTAAAAATATCTTAAATAATCAGCAGCACCGCAACCTATTATTTAATCGTTGTTTGTTAGAATATATCTATTTTGATAAACAGGGAGAAAAGCAAGTTTGGTATGATGTTCATCCATTGATTAAAGGAGTACAAGAATTTCAGGAGTTGGTTTAATAATTGATAATGGATAATTGATAATGGATAATTGATAATGGATAATTGATAATG
>NZ_JBNHEQ010000189.1:0-9065 GCF_050016015.1 Dapis hubbardiae BLCC-M172 | reverse complement strand
GGAGGCTTTAAACCACAATTATTTAATTAATAATTAATAATTAATTATTCGGTAAATTTAGCCCAACTATCCTGATTTTTAACTTTTGACTTCTGAATCTTGACTTCTGGCTAATAATAACTTCTGACTTTTGACTGACGCTAAAGATGTACATTAGTGCAGTAAAATTACGATTATGCAGAATGAAGACCTTAACATACTAAATATTCAGCCGACGGGGGAAAGTCCTCTGGATTATATAGGAGAAGAAGAACCTCCAAAGCCAAATCCAGAGGAAATGCTACCATTACTGACATCCTCGGAACCTTCCCAACGGATGATGGCTGCGCGAGCTTTCTGTGAACTTCAGGACGAGCGGGCAATTTCCCCATTAATTGAACTTTTACACGATGATTGTCCATTAATCCGAGTAAGTGCTGCTTATGCTTTGGGCCGTAATCCTAGTCCAGATGCTGTGGAACCCCTAATCAAACAATTAAATTTAGACTTTAATGGCTATGTTCGTAAAGGTGTTGTTTGGGCCTTGGGGAATTGTCGCGATCGCCGTTGTCTAGAACCTTTAGTGGATGCCCTCAGAACAGATATTCCTGCGGTACGCTTATGGGCCGCTAGTTCTTTAGGCCAAATAGCCCAAGTAAGTTATGAGGTGGTAGTAGGAGGGATACCACCATTAATTGAAGGGTTGAGACGAGACTCAATGACTGCAATACGAAGTAACTGTGCATGGGCCATTGGTCAGTTATGTCGAGAACTACCTTCTAATATTGTTTATGCTGGTGCAATTGATGCTTTGATTGAGGCATTAGAAGAAGATGAAGATATGGGTGTGCGGGAAGATGCAA
The DNA here is from genome assembly GCF_050016015.1 of Dapis hubbardiae BLCC-M172. Classification (NCBI taxonomy): domain Bacteria; kingdom Bacillati; phylum Cyanobacteriota; class Cyanophyceae; order Oscillatoriales; family Microcoleaceae; genus Dapis; species Dapis hubbardiae. The sequence continues at coordinate 8,223 of NZ_JBNHEQ010000189.1, read as the reverse complement.
AATCATCTTTGTTACGAGTGGGAGATCCTAGAGGTTTGCAAGTTATTGAAGATTTAGAAATAGAAGGGTTATAAACCAAAATATATAGGTTTGACATAGTATAGTTTGAAACTTAATTTCCCAATTCTATAGAGAATGATTGTGGCTAAATATTTCCCTAAATTGAATTGTAAATAAAAGTAGTTATTATTAAATCAGGAAGCAAATAATGCAGTAAAACACCTCTTTTACACACCACTAGAAAATTAGACGTGCTATAGTTATTGAGGGTGTCTAATACTAAATTAATTAATCAACGCTACATATAATACCAATTTGAAAAAAGAATGTTACTAATAATTGGGGCGATAAAAATAGTTTACAGGAGATTTCCCTTGGAGTAAAAAGATAATTTTAGATAAGGTCAATCCTCCCCAACCCATTTTCCCTATTATTTATTGATGTATAGCGTTATTTTTTATACTTTTTACAATATCTACAATTGAAGATATAAGAAAATTTTATAGAAATATTTACTGATTTTTCCTGGTTAAACATTACTGAATTTGTAGAATTGTAAAGAATATTTGAGATGCCTGGTTTTTATATTTAATCGAGTTGTACCTTTATAGAAAGTATGATCCTTATCTCCTGAAAACTGGCTACTAAATCATAAAATAAATAATGATCCGGATTTAATATTAGTATTGAAAGTATCATATTTTTAATGATAAAAGATAAAACTAATTACTTCCTCTGGGAATAATAATTTATTCAATAACTTTAATTATTTCTAAAACCTTATCCAAAATATTAACACTATAAAATCAGCGGAGAACTATGAGAGTATCTAAACATCAACCTTTGATCGAAAATCATAATGAAATGAGGTTATATATGTCTACTTTCAAACAAAATTGCCTCCCTAATTTTTTCCTAAAAATTAATCAAGTAAATAAATATAAAACAACTCATCTAGAAAATTTACCCCAAAAATATGCTAGTTCTGGTGAAATAGAAAATTATGCTCAAATCCTCACAAATATAGAATTTTTATCAGCTAAAATTAAGCATGAAAAATTTGGAATAGAAAGTTTAATAAAAGACTATAGTTTAATCAATGAATCAAAACAATTAGAATCTGGTAATTTACCTCCAGAAATAACTAAATCTCTACAACTAATTAAAGAAAGTCTAGAATTATCAAAATCTATTCTACAAGAAGATAAAAATCAACTATCAGTACAACTATTTGGGAGACTTCTAGAATATAAAAACCTACCCTATATTCAACAATTACTAGAGCAAATTCAAGCAGTCCAAAATACTCCCTGGTTGTCCCCTATTCATCCAAGTTTAACTCCGCCAAATGCAGCTTTGATAACAACTATTAGTGGGCATAATGACTCAATTAATGCAGTGGCAGTTACACCTAATGGTAAACAGGTAGTATCAGCTTCTTGGGATGCAACATTAAAAATATGGGATTTAGAAAGCGGTAGTGAACTTAGCACATTAACTGGACATAACTCCTGGGTATATGGAGTAGCAATTACTCCTGATGGCAAAAAGGCAATATCAGGCGCATGGGATAAAACTTTGAAAATATGGGATTTAACTGAAAATAGGGAAATTTGTACTCTGAGAAATAATGATGTTATCAATGGAGTAGCAGTTACTCCTGATGGCAAACAGGCAATATCAGCTTCAAAAAATAAAATATTAAAAGTCTGGGATATAATAACCTATGAGGAAATTAATGTTTTAACTGGTCATACTGCTTCCGTTACAGCAATAGCAATTACACCTGATGGTAAACAGGCAATATCAAGTTCAACAGATAAGACACTGAAAGTTTGGGATTTAACTACATACCAGGAAATTCTTACCCTAACTGGTCATAACGCTTCAGTTACAGCAATAGCAGTTACTCCTGATGGCAAATATATAGTATCGGGTTCAGACGATAACACAATTAAAATTTGGGATTTAGCTACAGGTAAAGAAGTACATACCTTAGAAGGCCATACAGAATGGGTTAGGGCAGTCGCAGTGAGTCCCGATAGCAAATATATAGTATCAGGTTCGTGGGATAAAACCCTGAAAGTTTGGGATTTAGAAAAAGCCTCGGAAATTCTTACAATTACAGGACATACAGAATGGGTGAAAGCAGTTGCAATTATCCCAGACGGTAAACAAATAATCTCCGGTTCCTATGATAACACGATTAAAATTTGGGATTTAGTAGCTTGTACAGTAGTAGAAAAAATCTCTCGCCATGATTTGGGAGTTAGGTCTGTTGCCACGTTGCCTAATACCAGTCATGTATTATCAGCTTCAGAGGATAATACCATAAAAATATGGAACTCCATAACAGGTAAGGAAGTTACAAAATTGGTAGGACATACTGAAGGAGTATCAGCAGTGGCGATCGCTCCTGATGGCAGACGAGCGGTATCTGCTTCTGAAGATCATACCCTCAAAGTTTGGGATTTAGAAACAGGTGAGGAACTATTGAGTTTAGCAGGTCACGATTTCTGGGTAAATGCAGTTGCTATTACTCCCGGAGGTAGATGTGTAATTTCAGGTTCTAGCGATCATACTCTGAAAATTTGGAATTTAATGACGGGAACTGAAATAAGAACTTTAAGGGGACATACTGATGGCATTTGGTCAGTGGCAGTTACTCCCGATGGCAAAAAGGTTATATCTGCTTCCTGGGATGAAACTTTGAAAGTCTGGGATTTAGCTAGTGGAACTGAAATAAGAACTTTAAGGGGACATACTGATGGTATTTGGTCAGTGGCAGTTACTCCCGATAGCAAAAAGGTTATATCTGCTTCTTGGGACGATACAATCAGAATCTGGGATTTAGCTAGTGGGAAAGAATTACGAAAATTATCAGGTCATACTAATACTATTAGGTCAGTAGCAGTTACTCCAGATGGTAAACGGATAGTATCAGCAGCAGCAGATCAGAAGGTAAAGGTATGGGATATTGAGACAGGAAAAGAGTTGATGAGTTTTTCTGGAGAGAATAGTTTTTACTGTTGTACTGTTGGCGAAGATAGGAAAACAGTGGTGGCTGGTGATAGTGAGGGAGTTATGCACTTTTTACAGATGGCAGGTTAGTTTAGAATTTAGAATTTAGAATTTAGAATTTAGAATTTTTCAGAATTTAGAATTATTGGGAATTTAGAATTTAGAATTTAGCAATAGATGTAGGTTGGGTTGAGGGACGAAACCCAACAACAATCTTTCTCCCCTACTCCCGTACGGACGTTCCATGCAACGTCCCTACCCTACTTCCTAATGCAATATTTTAGATGAAACAGTCCAGTAGGGTGGGTTAGGCGGCAATAATTATGAACCGGAAGCAAAATTTAACTTTCCGCCGTAACCCACCAAACATTAAGCACTCTAGCCGTCTTGATCTTTACTTTACAAACATTCTCTTAGAATTTTTCAGAATTTAGAATTAATTTTGAGGTTTAGTCTTTTTTTAGAATGCAGCACGTTTTGCGTTGGGGTAATATCAAATCCGGTTGAATACTTATTGTATAGTTGGAGGAGATAGGGAGATTAAATATTGAAGTATAGATAGAATTATAAACATATATTGTATAACCTGATTCTATATAAAATCCCCGTTGCAAAACGTAATTCTAAATTCTCAATTCTGCATTCTCCATTCTTTTAATTTTGAGATTTAGTATTTTTAATAATTGCATGAAGAATAGAAATTAATTCATTAGATTCATTTAATAAAGGAAGTAATCTTTGTTATAGTTCTTTTTCTGTTGGAATTAATATTTTTAACCAGTAATTAGTCTCTCTAGCTTCCTTGAGAGAAATATTCATTTTATGGATAAAATCGGCTTTACTTTCTGCGTTTTGTGCTTCCTCAATATTCGCGCCTATGCTCGTCCCAGAGCGTATTAATTGTTTACTCAAATCATATCCTGTCCCACCATTTTCTCTCAAAAACTTGCAAAGCTTTACTATTCTTATGCTAAAATTTAAAGTCCTATCTTGTATATCTTTTTTTGCCATAGCCATATTAGGTTCTATTTATTCTAAATTCTAAATTCTGAGTAATTATTCTGAATTCTAAATTCCCAATAATTCTAAATTCTAAATTCTAAATTCCCAATAATTCTAAATTCTAAATTCTGAATTCTAAATTCACCAAAAATTCTGATAATGAAAGTTTCCTCTCAATTTCTGACTCCCCAAAGTTTTCTAGAACGTAGTGTCGCAGCATTTCGTGACAAAGATGCTATAGTTTACCGTTCCTCTAGATGGACTTATGCGCAATTTGCCACTAGAGTTAATAAACTAGCAAACGCCTTAAAAAATTGGGGGTTACAAAAAGGCGATCGCGTAGCCTTCCTTTGCCCGAATATTCCACCAATGTTAGAAGCACATTTTGGCGTTCCCCTAGCAGGAGGAGTTTTAGTCGCTATCAATATTCGGTTAGCTGCTAAGGATATTTGTTACATCCTGAATAACTGTGGAGCGCGTCTATTATTTGTCGATACAGAATTATCTCACCTGGTAGCATCAGTGCGGGATGAGTTGGAAAGTGTAGAAAAAATTATCAATATAGTAGATACTGAAATAGAAATAACAGGAGAAAAATTACCAGGAACAGATTATGAAACCTTTTTAACTACAGGTACATCAGACCCTCTACCTTCTCCCCTCGCAGACGAAAACGAACCAATTTCTATCAACTACACCAGTGGCACCAGTGGTCAACCAAAGGGAGTAGTATATACCCATCGTGGAGCTTATCTCAATGCTTTGGGCGAAGTATTGGAATTAGGCATGAATAATAACAGTGTCTATTTGTGGACCTTACCCATGTTTCACTGTAACGGTTGGTGTTTTACCTGGGGAGTTATTGGTGTGGGTGGTACTCATATCTGTATGCGGAAATTTTTCCCCAATACCGTAGTCTCCTTAATTATGGATGAGGGAGTGACTCACTTCTGCGGTTCCCCCACAATATTAATTGCTCTCGCCAATGACCGCGCCATTAAAAAATTACAGCTTTCTCACCCCCTGCGAGTTGCCACAGCAGGGGCGCCACCTTCTCCTACTATTATTCAGACAATGGAAGAATTGGGAGTAGATATTACTCATGTTTATGGTTTAACGGAAACCTACGGACCTCATAGCGTCTGTGAATGGCAAGCACCTTGGGATAATTTACCAATGGCGGAAAGGGCAAAGTTGAAAGCTAGACAGGGAGTGCCTTATATTCATGCTGCTCAACTGCGGGTAGTAGACAAAGATATGCAAGATATACCTGCTGATGGAGAAACAATGGGAGAAGTTGTCATGCGTGGTAATAATGTCATGCAGGGATATTTTAATGACCCGGAGGCGACTGAGTGGGCGTTTCGCGGTGGTTGGTTTCATAGTGGAGATTTGGCAGTGATGTATCCTGATGGTTATATGGAATTACGCGATCGCGCCAAGGATATTATTATTAGTAGTGGTACGAATATTTCGACTATTGAGGTGGAGAGAGCAATTTACAAACATCAAGCAGTTTTGGAAGTGGCGGTTATTGCTATCCCGGATGAGAAACGAGGGGAGGTGCCGAAAGCTTTTGTGACTTTGAAACCTGATGAAACTGTGACAGGAGCAGAAATTATTGATTTTTGTCGGCAGAATTTGGCACAGTTTAAGGTTCCGAAAGCGGTTGAGTTTATAGAGTTGCCAAAGACTGCTACGGGTAAAGTGCAGAAATATTTATTGCGGGAGAAAGAATGGGTTGGTTATGAAAAAAGAATTCACTGACACTTTAGGTAGTTGCTAATTAGGGTTTGCTGAATAAGTCTTATGGGTGAGGGTAGGAGTCAGGAGATTGTCTGCGTTGTTCAATTGCAGGATAGAAGAAGGAGTCAGGAGTCAGAAGGGAAGAGAATAGAAGTTAGAACTCAGGAGATTGTCTGCGTTGTTCAATTGCGGCAGCATAAGAATCTAGCAACTTACTTACTTCTTGTAAATAAATGCAGCAGCGCGTCTAGCTTAATTTTGTAGTCTTATACCAATTCCCATACATTAATGCTATACTTAGGCAAAACTTCAGCTATTAAGTAATTCATACAGGCTAAATCACCTTTTTGCTAATTTAAGCTAATTTAACGTTAATTATTCTTATGTTTACTTCTCAGGTAGGGACGTTGCATAACAAAAATGCGTTTTCCGTTCCGGAATGCTGCGCAAACATGTCGCGCAGCGTTAGCGGAGCTTTGCGTTAGCAAAACGTCCCTACACTCCCCTACTCCCCTGCTCAACTAAATATAGAAAAGTTTTTGAGAAATGGTATTAGTAGTGGACTGTTTCAGCTAATGAGTGTGCATTAGCTTTTTTTGCGATCTCCCCATCACCCCATTTTCTAATGCAATATTTAAGATGAAGCAGTCCAGTAGGGTGCGTTATACCATGTCCGGTTAAATACTTATAATTAAGAGAGTAAGGGAGTAAGGGAGTAAGGGAGTAGGGGAGTAGGGGAGAAATTAAAATATATCCTCTCGATCGCCAAATATTTTATTTATACCATTACATCCGAACATGATATTACACTTCGTTAACGCACCCCCAAATCTGATAATGTTTCGGTAATGATGAGCGCGGTGGGTTAGCGCCAGCATAACCAACCCTACTAGACTGACACAGCCAAAACTGTGCATTAGATTTTTTCGCGCCTCACCCCATCACCCTATCACCCCATCACCCCATCACCCCATCACCCCATCACCCCATCACCCATTTTCCGCGTTGCACCATTTAAGGTGTGTCAGTCCACTACTAGCTTTAACTCTGATTACTTTTGACTTTTGACTTTTAACTGTCTAATTCCCGCCGCCCCTCTAACGCTCTCGCCAAAGTCACCTCATCAGCATATTCTAAATCTCCTCCCATGGGCAAACCAAAAGCAATGCGCGTCACTTTTGTAAAAGGTCTCAACAATTGACCGACATATAAAGTAGTAGTCTCTCCTTCCACACTCGGACTAATAGCAATAATCACTTCCTGAATATTTCCCTGACTCACTCGCCGTACCAATGGTTGAATAGTCAACTGTTCGGGACCAATACCATCCATCGGCGAAATGACTCCTCCCAGAACGTGATATTCACCTTTATATTCCCGTGTTTTTTCCAAAGCAATTAGATCGCGGGAGTCAGAGACCACACAAATAACCTCTTTATCTCGTTGAGGGTTACGACAAATTTCACAAATAGGTTCAGCAGATAAATGGAAACATTTCTGACATAAACCCACTTTTTTCCTGGCATCAACCAAAGCTTGAGCTAAAGCTTGAATTTCCTCTTCCGGGCGCTTAATAATATGTAGTGCCAGACGTTGTGCTGTTTTAGGACCAACTCCAGGCAAACGTTGTAGTTGTTCAATTAATCGTGCTAAAGGTCGAGTATAAATTTTGGATTTCCTCCAAAGTTGAGAGCTGCTATATGATTGTAGCGAAATTTTAGATATTTTATACCATTTAACTAAAATTAAGGCCCAAAAGAAATTAAGTGGGTGAGCATAAATCAACGCAATCGAAATTGAGGACATTAGATTATTAGGGTGCGGGCGGTTTCATCTGAATAATCTGTAACACCATTAACTTAATGCGGAACCCGCCCCTACAATTGCAAAAAGGTGGTAACACCACTAACTTGTTTCCCTGTGCCAACTGGCAGCAGAAATGTGAAGCAGTTGGCTTTCACTTTTATAATATGTACGGCGAACCATATTGGTATGAGTCAGCTTGCTATCATTTCAGCGCTTCAGAAATAAATGAATTGGAAGCAGCAACCAACAGTTTACAAGAATTGTATATTGAAGCAGCAGAGCGAATTATCGCAGAAGACCATTTTTCTCAATTGTGCATTCCGCCAGAGTTGGCGGAATTATGTCGCCAGTCTTGGGAACGAGATGAACCTAGTCTTTATGGTCGTTTTGATTTAGCTTATGATGGTGTCAACCCACCGAAGTTATTGGAATACAATGCTGATACACCGACTGCTCTTTTGGAAACCAGTGTGGTGCAGTGGACTTGGTTGGAGGAAATGTTTCCGGAAGCGGATCAATTTAATTCTGTGCTTGAAAAGTTATTGGCAGCTTTTGAGGAAATGAATGGTTTAGGAGGAGAGACTTTATATTTTATATCATGTCCGCTTGAATAGTTATAAATAAGGAGGGAGGAGTCAGGAGTCGTAG
>NZ_JBNHEQ010000188.1:38571-52570 GCF_050016015.1 Dapis hubbardiae BLCC-M172 | reverse complement strand
TTGTCTTGAGTTACATTTTACACTTTTGTGGTTCACCCATGTGAAAAGCGCTGTAGGTATTGTGAAAAAAAAGGAAATTCACTCTCAGGGTTTGGAGACCAAACCCCTACCCAGATTCAAAATTCCGACTTCACTCTCAGGGTTTGGAGACCAAACCCCACCCATATCAAAAATTCCTACTTCACTCTCAGGGTTTGGAGACCAAACCCCACCCATATCAAAAATTCCTACTTCCAACTAACTCAGAATACGTTCCATACTTTTCCTCAGCTATTACCGGAAAAACTCGCAAATTATCTTCAGCAACGGATACCTTTACTTGAATTCCAATTGGCAATGCTACTTGTGGAGTAGTACGAGCAATTAATTCTTTTCCAGACTCAGTTTGTAAACAATAACGAAACTCTCTACCCAAAAATTGGCGATCGCGAATCACTATAGATCCCTCATCATCAGCTTTCAGCATCAAATCTTCCTGACGGATCATCAATTCAACACCATCGAACTCATCCAAACTACCAATTTCCCCACGAAACACATTATTATTTGTCAACTCAAAAGCACCCACCTCAGTTTCCCAAACCTGATCGTGACGACGTGCAGGCAAAAAATTAGCCTGAGTCACAAATTCTGCCACAAACTTAGAAGCAGGTTCAGTATAAATATCCTCTGGAGTTCCAAATTGTTCCACACATCCAGCTCGCATCACTGCCACTCGGTCAGAAATAGCCATCGCCTCTTCCTGATCATGGGTGACAATAATTCCCGAAGCACCGGCACTTTTAAGAATATCCCGTAATTCCTGACGTAATCTAATCCTTACCTGCACATCCAAATTACTCAAAGGTTCATCCAATAATACCAAAGCTGGACTTGGTGCCAAAGCACGCGCTAAAGCTACCCGTTGCTGCTGACCTCCAGACAATTCGTGGGGATAACGATTTTCTAGACCAGACAAACCGACTAATTCCAGAACATCCTTTACCTGATGATTAATTGTTGTACTTGACTTTTTACCAGAATTGTGCAATCCGAAAGCAATATTTTTAGCTACAGTCAGATGGGGAAATAAAGCATAATCTTGAAATACCATACCAACATTACGTTTTTCTGGTACTACCCAATCATGTCTACCAGCAACTACTTGCCCATTAATAGTAACAATACCTGACTGCGGTTGCTCAAATCCAGCAATTATTCTCAATAAAGTTGTTTTACCGCAACCTGAAGGCCCTAATAACCCCAGTATATCTCCCTGGTATAGTGTTAAATTTACATTTCGCACAGCAGGGATAGTAGTGCGAGAAAATTGCTTGTTGACACTCTCCAGATGGAGAATTACCGATTGGGTCATTTCAGTTATCAGTTATCAGTAGGGACGTTGCATGCAACGTCTGTACAGTTATCAGTTATTAGTACCTCTAGCTGAAGGTATAAAGAAGCTTGAAATACTAAAGCTGATTTTCTCTTGGTCAATTGAATATGGCGTTTTTTGCAAAACAACCACTTTTTCATTCCCCTTTTAAGGGGAATGTGTTGACTTTATTATTTAGTCAAAAGTCAAAATATAAACTAGATTTATGAACAAACATTGTGAGATTACCAATGTTTACGCCAAAAACCCTCTCTGTTTTAAGAAGAATTTAAGAATGTGCGTTATAGTTCTCAAAGTCTTTTAGAACGTTATTATTTATTCTTGAATTATATTAACCCATTTTTTAGGAAATGTTTTCATTAAGCATATATAATTTTTTATAATATCTAAAATTAAAAATTTTAATAATAATTATGAAAAAAATTAACCTTTTCAACTGGAATGCTGGGACAATATTTGTGGTAGCGATCGCCTCCCTCATCTCAGCCCCTGTAATATTTGTCCTCAAGAGTATTTTTTCGGATATAGGAGAGATGCAGAAATATCCTAGCACTTTTTTTTCTCCTTAACTGGAGTTATTACACCAAAAGGAATTAATTATTAATTATCCATTGGTAAGATTTTATTGTAGGGGTTTGGTTTCCAAATCCCTTATGCGCTTTGGTTTGGAGACCAAACCCCTACAGTTTTTTCGCGAATCATTTCCTATGGCTATATGTATAGCGCTACGCATTAAGGTGTTTGAAATTTCTAAATCCTGTTAGCGGAGCTTTTCCCTATACGAAAAATCCTTTATTAGTCTACTATTCCCTATTCCCTATTCCCTAGCGCTACGCGCTATACAATTAAAATTTTTAATAATTATGAAAAAAATTAACCTTCTCAACTGGGATGCTTGGACAATATTTGTTGTAGCGATCGCCTCCCTCATCTCAGCCCCTGTAATATTTGTCCTCAGCAGTATTTTCTCGGATACAGGAGAAATCTGGAGTCACTTAGCCTCTACAGTTTTACCCCGTTATCTGCTCAACTCCTTCATATTAATGGTAGGAGTAGGTTTTGGAGTTTCAGTCATCGGAGTAGGAGCAGCATGGTTAATCACAATGTGCCGTTTTCCAGGCAGTCGTCTATTTGAATGGGCAATGTTATTACCTTTAGCAACACCCGCTTATATTTTAGCCTACACCTATACAGAACTCCTAGAATTTTATGGCCCTGTACAGATGTGGTTACGAGAAGTGTTTGGTTGGACGAGTGTCAATGATTATTGGTTCCCAGAAATTCGTTCCATTGGCGGAGCGATCGCCCTATTAACCCTAACATTATACCCCTACGTTTATCTTCTCACACGAGTCGCCTTTTTAGAACAGTCAACCTGTACTTTAGAAGCAAGTCGTTCTCTCGGAGCGAACCCTTGGCGGAGTTTCTTCACAATAGCTCTTCCCCTGGCAAGACCAGCAATAATTACAGGTTTAGCTCTAGCACTAATGGAAACCCTGAATGATTTTGGTACGGTGCAATATTTTGGAGTCGATACATTTACCACTGGCATTTATCGTACTTGGTTTGGTATGGGGGAAAGAGTAGCAGCAGCACAGTTAGCAGCAGTATTATTATTATTTATTTTATGGTTAATTTTGCTCGAACTCTGGTCGCGTCGCCAAGCCAAATATTATCAAACTACCAGTCAACAGCAACACTTACAACAATTTCACTTAACTGGAATGAGGAAATTAGGTGCTTTTCTTGCTTGTTTACTGCCAGTTTTTTTAGGTTTTCTCTTACCAGCAGGATTATTACTACAAATGACTATTGTTGAAAGTGGGGCAAGTTTTCGGGGTCGGTTTTGGAATTATGCTTCCCATAGTTTGATTTTGGCAGCAATAACCGCTGTATTAGGAGTGGCGATCGCTCTGATCATGGCTTATGGAGTACGTCTAAATCGAAATTTGGGAATGCGTGTCTCAACTCGTATTGCTGCAATGGGTTATGCTGTACCAGGTTCAGTTATTGCGGTCGGAATTTTGATTCCTATTGGTACAGTTGATAATGCCATTGATAGTTTTATGCGTTCGATGTTTGGCATCTCAACTGGTTTATTATTCAGTGGCACTATTACAGCATTAGTATTTGCTTATTTAGTCAGATTTATGGCAGTAGCATTTGGTGCTGTTGAGTCAAGTTTAGTGAAAATTAAACCTAGTTTAGATGATGCTTCTCGGAGTTTAGGTTACAACCCTACTCAAACTTTAATTAAAGTTCATGCACCGATAATGTGGGGTGGGTTATTAACAGGAGCAATGTTGACATTTGTAGATGTAATGAAAGAGTTACCAGCAACAATGGTAATTCGTCCGTTTAATTTTGATACCTTAGCAATTCGGGTTTATAATTTGGCTGCCGATGAGAGATTAACTGAGGCAGCAGGTCCGGCTTTAGCAATTGTATTAGTAGGAATAATACCAGTAATTCTGCTTAGTTTAAGAATTGCTAAGTCGCGCCAAAGTTAAGATTATTAACAATTTTTTTGTGGTTATCAATTAGAAGAATGGGACTTGTGTATTCTACAACTTAATATTGATTAATATAGAATAATAATATCAAATCCGGATAATTATTATAGCCTGCGTCCGCAGCGACTGGAACGGAGTGGAGGAAAGCAATCTCGGCACACCCCTGAGATTGCTTCCTATCGTCGTTGCAGACGAATGTTCAACCAGATTCTATATAATTAGTAATAAATACATTTTTCAGTATATTAATCAATATTAATATAGAGTAATAAGATCAAATCCGGATAATTATTATAGCCTGCGTCCGCAGCGACTGGAACAGAAGCGCACCCCTGAGATTACTTCCTATCGTCGTTGCGGACGACTATTAAACCAGATTCTATATAATTAGTAATAAATACATTTTTCAGTATATTAATCAATATTAATATAGAGTAATAAGATCAAATCCGGATAATTATTATAGCCTGCGTCCGCAGCGACTGGAACAGAAGCGCACCCCTGAGATTACTTCCTATCGTCGTTGCGGACGACTATTAAACCAGATTCTATATAATTCGTAATAAATACATTTTTCAGTAATAATTTATTACAATTAATAGTACCCTTTTTAGAAAATTTATTCTATTCTATACCTATAAATTTTAGATTGATTATAAATCATGTCCCTTAACAAAAATATATTATCAAACTTTACAATTGAGACTGCTATAGATCCTCATCCTCTAACAGTTACTCCAGAGATTTCATTAACAGAAGCAATATATCGGCTCACTCTACCGAAAAAACAACAAAATGTGCAGGTAGATTTACTCATAGAATCAAATCAAGGTATCGATTTAAAAAGTCGTTCGAGTTGCTTATTAGTAGTTGAAAATAATCAACTATTAGGAATACTAACTGAGCGCGACATAGTGCGTTTAATTGCTACAAAAGTTCAGGTAGAGGAGATGAAAATTAGTGATGTGATGACTAATAAGTTAATCACAATAGTTGATTCAGAGATAGAAGATATTTATACCGTAATCGACTATTTTCAGCAGCATAAAATTCGTCATCTACCAGTATTATCGGAAACAAAGAAATTAATAGGTTTAATTACTCCATCAAGTCTTCGCAATTCTCTAAAATCATGTGACTTACTAAAACACAGACAAGTTGAGGAAGTAATGAATACTGATGTTATTCATGGCTCCCCTAATTTATGTCTACTCGATATTGCTGAAAAAATGGCAAAGTATCGAGTGAGCTGTATAGTCATAGTTTGCCCAGATCAACAGCAAATATTATATCCACTTGGAATTATCACAGAAAGAGATATTGTACAATATCAAGCATTAGAGTTAAATTTCAGTCAATTAACAGCCTCAGAAGTTATGAGTACACCTTTATCTACTGTAAGTCCTGTGGATAGTTTATGGCAAGCTCATCATCAAATGCAAAACCTGCGAGTACGGCGATTAGTTGTATGTGGTCATAATAACAAACTGGTAGGTATTATAACTCAAACTAGCTTATTACAAAATCTAGATCCTATAGATATGTGTGGAGTAATTCATACATTGCGGCGGGAAATACAAGATCTACAAGCTGAAAAAATTGAACACTTGCATCGTAACAATAGTCGTCTCGAAAAACAGGTAGAGCGTTTGCAAGAATCAGTAAATAAGCTAGAACAACGCAACTATGAAATGACAACTATTAACGAGATGATGGAATTTTTACAAGTGTGCGACAAAATTGAAGATGCTCATGAATTCCTAGCAGAGTTTCTCAAAAAATTATTTCCAGGGTTTTCTAGCACCGTCTTATTGAAAGATGAGCGTAATGGTAAGTTTAAAAGTGTTAGTTGTTATGGTAATCTAGCAGATAGTGAAACTTTAATAGAATTTAGTGATTGTTGGGCATTACGACGGGGACAAACTCATATTGCTAGTAATGCTCAACCAGGATTATTTTGTCATCATGTCGCTCAAGAGTTTCAACCTACCGCAAGTATGTGTATTCCTCTATTAAATCAAGGTAAAGTTTGGGGGTTATTTTATCTGCGAACAGAATTTACAGAAAAAATTAGTCGCCATCAAAAACATTTAGCTCGTACTGTTGCTGAACAAATTGCTTTAGCACTTTACAACCTGAAACTGAGAGAACAATTAAAAAATGATAGTATTCGCGATGTTTTAACAGGTTTATTTAATCGACGTTATTTAGATGAATCTCTCAAGCAAGCAATTAACAAAGCTAAACGCAATCAACAACCTTTAAGTGTCATTATGGTAGATGTCGATCATTTTAAACGATTTAACGACACTTATGGTCACGATGTTGGAGATATTGTACTCCGAGAACTAGGAAAGTTTTTGCAACAAAAAGTTAGAGGATATGATATTGCTTGTCGTTACGGTGGAGAAGAAATGACTTTAATTTTAATAAATACTCCTGTAAGTGTTGCCAAAGAAAGAGCAGAAAGTATTTGTTCAGGAGTGAGGGAATTATCCTTAAAAAATCAGGATAAAATTCTGCCATCTGTAACTGTTTCTCTGGGAGTTGCTTGTTTTCCTCTAGATGGCACCACAGGAGAAGAGATTGTACAACGGGCGGATAGAGCTTTATATCAGGCGAAAGAAGCAGGACGTAATCAAGTTGTTTTGTATGAAGATTAGATTGGTAAATCTCCTTGAATTTTATAATTTGATATTTTCTTAGTTTGGGTAAAATAAATAAATATACAATTAAATTAAATTAGGTTTTTTATAGAATTGCTTGAGCAATATCTATCTTGTTGCTCAAGCCCTACTACGAGGTTTAATATCAAATCCGGTAGTATTGGTATAAAAAAGCAGAGAAACCGGGTTTGTCTCAAATGCCCTTGTACGGACGTTGCACAGGCAAAAATGCGTTTTCCGTTCCGGAATGCTCCGCTTTCCATGTCGCGCAGCGATACGTCCCTACCATTATAGCAGGGAACAGGGAACACTTAACTGGGAACAGGGAACAGTGGGAAAAGTGTTTCCGTGGTCTTTGATTCATCATCAGTCTATGTCCTAATCGCCCTGGCTGTTGCTATAACCTCCCACAAACCCGGTTTCTTGTTACTCCGAGGTAAGCGGATTTGATATAATTAGTATGTTTCCGAAGAAGAGAAACCGATTTTTTTTATAAGATTGATATATTCATTTGGGGTGTCTAGCACAAACCCGGTTTCTATCAAATGTTACGGCGCTTTTGCTGATTGATAAACCACATCGTCACAACCAAAACTTTGTAGGGACTAACCATGGTTAGTCCCTACTGTGGTCTACTGTGCAGGAAAACCGCTGTATAGTAGGGGTTTGGTGACCAAACCCCTACAGTAATGGTGGCAAATAGTTGTTTCTTCTTATATCATGTCCGGATAAGAGCGTGATGAAAAAATTTTCTGTTTCCTATTATCCTTTATCATCCCTGTTGCCTGTTGCCTTCTGGAGCTGTTGCCTATCATCATTTATTTATAACTATTCAACCGGACATCATATTACATCCCTATTCTATATTATTTATGAGTGATAAAAATCCTTCTTTCTCCTGACTTCTGACTCATATCTCCCGACTCCTGACTCCTGCCTAATTATTTATAACCGTGATTTTACTGATTTTAAGTATTGCAAATTTACAGTAAAGTTAAGATATAATTTATCAAAATATAACTTTTTAAAATATAACCTTAAAAAAGTCCTACACGCCATAGTTTAGGTTTTAAATCAGTGATTTTGATCACACAAAAGCTGCTAACGAGTTACCTAAACATATTACTAGACTCATCATTAATAGCGATATAGTTCATCAATTTCCAAGATGAAATTCATATATTGTCAAGATAAATATCACCACATTCATCCTCAGAATAACAGATAGTAATAATATGATGAACTTAAGGAAAATTGTAAAATGACAAGTTATGAAGAACCATTACATGATAAGAATAGTCGTCTAGAGCAAGAAGTACGGCGTTTGCAAGAATCAGTAAATCAACTAGAACAACGGCAACAGGAGATGGTAACAATTTACCAAATGATAGAATTTTTACAAGTATGCGAAAAAATTGAAGACACAAGTAAACTGCTAGCAGAATTTATCCAAAAATTATTTCCAGGGTTTTCTGGCAGTGTATTCTTAACAGATGAGTGTAATAGCAAATTTGAAAGAGTTACTTTTTTTGGTAATATAGTAGATCGTAAAACTTCACTGGAATTTAGTGAATGTTGGGCATTACTGCGTGGACAAACTCATATTGCTAGCAATGATCGACCAGGATTATTTTGTCATCATATTGATCGCGAAGTTGAACCTACTCAAACTATTTGTATTCCTCTTTTAACTCAAGGGAAAGTTTGGGGGTTGTTTTACCTCCGAACAGAATTTCCAGAAAAAATTAGTTCCTATCAAACACATTTAGCTCATATTGTAGCTAAACAAATTTCTTTAGCATTTTACAACCTGAAATTGAAAGAAAAATTAAGAAATGATAGTATTCGCGACTCTTTAACAGGTTTATTTAATCGGCGTTATTTAGATGAATCTCTTAAGCAAGAAATTATTAAAGCTGAACGCAATCAACAACCTTTAAGTGTCATCATGGTAGATGTTGACCACTTTAAAAATTTTAACGATACTTATGGTCACGATGTAGGAGATATGGTACTACGAGAATTGGCAAAGTTTTTAGAAGGACAAGTTAGAGAATCTGATATTGTCTGTCGTTACGGTGGAGAAGAAATGACTTTAATTTTAATCAATACTCCTTTAGATATTGCTAAACAAAGGGCAGAAAATATTTGTTCAGGAATCAGGGAATTATCTCTACAAAATCAAGGTGAAGTTCTCTCATCTTTAACTGTTTCTCTGGGAGTTGCTTCTTTTCCTTTAGATGGAACCACAGGAGAAGAGATTGTTCAAAAGGCAGATAAAGCTTTGTATCAGGCGAAAAAAGCAGGACGTAATCGAGTAGTTCTGTATCAGGTATAACAATAAATTTATAGAAAAGAGAGAGTAGAGAATAGGGAGTAGAGGGTATGGGAAAATAATTAACTTTATTTTTTATTATTGAATATGTCTATTTAAGTTTGATAGTTTTATATTGTCCGTTTTTTTATTAAAAAAAATTAAGAAAAATTGAATTAATCATAAAGAAATTAGTAATAATTATATATACAAGGTCATAACAGAAATAAGGAGATTTAGGTGAAGTCATAAATCAGAAGTCAGAAGTTAGAAATTAAATTCTTACTGTGACTAAATGAGACATGGCGACTGCTATATAATTAAATTAAGACCGATGAAAACAGGTAAAATTATTTTAATAGCTACCTGGTTATTTGTGGCAACTAACCAGGGATTATACGCAGGTTTGTTTGACACAATCAAAGAATTAAAAATAGAAAATCCTAGTTGTCTAGAGTGTGATGTCAAAATAGCTGAATGGCAAAACCAGGAAGAATCAACCAAATCAGTTGTTTGGTAGGGGCTTTTCATTAATTGATAATTGATAATTGATAATGGATAATTGATAATTACCTCTTCTTTTCAAGAAGAGGATTGCTTAAAAGGGAAATTTCTCCTTTAAAGCCTAATTTTTGGGCAACCAAAGCCCTACGATATTAATTTGATGATTCTGTAGGGGCGTCGCATACAATGTCCCTACTCCCTTTTTTCTGCATATCTCTATTGTTTAACTCCCCCTGTCCATTTGGTTTGCAACTCGAAAACTCAAAAGCTGTATATTCCCCACCCAAAGCTTTCACTATTCCCTGAGTATTAGAAATCAACATTTTCACATAACTATCTCCCTCACTTCCAGGAGCGCCAATAGAATCAGAATATAACTCTCTAGGTGCTAACTTTACCCCTGCTTCCTCTGCAACCGTAGTAATCAACTTAGAATTAATAGTAGTCTCCGCAAAAATAGCAGGTACTCCAGTTTTCTTAATTTCCTCCGCCAAATTTTTCACCGTCTGCGCACTGGGTTGTTCCTCCGTACTTATCCCAATCAAAGTTCCCGTCATTTCTAAACCATAAGCTTTCACATAATATTCAAAAGCATCATGGGTAGTCACCAGTCGGCGCTGACTTTCTGGAATAGTCGCGATTTGTTTACTAATCCAAATATCAAGCTGCTGTAACTCCTCAACTAATCTGGCAGCATTCTCCATAAACACCTCTTTGTCTTCTGGTGACAACTCAACCAAAGTATCCCGAATTGCATTTACCATCACAATTCCATTTTCCGCATCACCCCAAACGTGAGGATCTGGCACCAACTCCCCCTGTTCCGGATTTTGTAAAGCTGTCACCTTTTCCGCCACTGCTAACTTTTGCGCTCTTACACCCGCAGCATTCATCAGTTTAATTAAAGCAGGTTCCAAATTATAGCCATTATAAACAATTAAATCTGCCTTCTCAAAAGCCACACTATCAGCAGGCACCGGTTCATAAATATGAGGATCTGCTCCCGGTTCCATAATTCCCTGATGCTCAATTTCATCCCCACCTATTTTTTCTGCCATATCAGCAATGATGGTACTGGTAGAAACTACTAAAGGTTTACCCTCATCCTCAGCAGAAATATTTGCAGATGGAGCAGCACAACCACTCATCCATAATGCTAATAAAATTCCTAATGCTGACCACATATTTTGGGCACTTATGCAGAAACCGGGTTTATGGGGGGAATTTTGTGAGAGAGAATTAGAGCAATAAACCCGGTTTCTTGTTTCGGTGGATAGTTTATCAAGAGAATTTCGTGAAAGGGAATTAGAGCAATAAACCCGGTTTCTTGTCTGGGTATCTAAGTCTTGCGTATATTTACCACTCAGATATATTTCCTGTTCTCTGTTCCGAGTTAAGCCTTCTCTACCTAGACTATTAGTTAGATTAATTTTGCACAGATACTTACTAATTTTCATTTTGATTTAATTGACAATTTTTCATATTCGTTTCATAATTTATATCATATTTGTTTCATATTTCTCACATTCCAGGGTCAAGTTTGGATACACATCTCTATGACTGAGAGGATTTCAGAGAATTAAGTTTAATAATTAATAGGAGTTAAAATTAATGAATCAGGCCAAAATTACAGTTAGTCATTTAGCAGTCCATTATCGTACCGTTGAGGCGTTGCGAGACATTACTCTACAAATACAAGCAGGAAGATTAACAGGTATTATTGGCCCTAATGGCGCGGGAAAAAGTACCTTATTAAAAGGAATGTTGGGGTTAATTCCTGTGACTGGGGGTTCTGTAATTTACAATGAAAAACCACTTCAGGAACAGTTAGGCAGAATTGCTTATGTGCCTCAGCGATCGCAAATTGATTGGAGTTATCCTGCTACTGTTTGGGATGTGGTGATGATGGGGCGAGTGCGTCAGACTGGTTGGTTTCGTCGGTTTTCTAATGTGAGTCGGAGGTTAGCATTGGAAGCGTTGACAAGGGTAGGGATGGATAGTTATCGCGATCGCCCCATTGGTCAACTTTCTGGCGGTCAACAGCAACGGGTATTTTTGGCGCGGTCTTTAGCTCAGGAAGCAGATATTTTCTGTTTTGATGAGCCGTTTGTTGGGGTTGATCAGAAGACTGAAAATATTATTTTTGAGATTTTTCACGAGTTAGCTGAAGTTGGAAAAGTTGTCATAGTTGTTAACCACGATCTGGGTGAGTCTATTACTAATTTTGACGATTTAATTCTGTTAAATAAAGAGTTAATTGCTGTTGGCGATCGGCAAGTTGTATTGCAGGAGGAAAATTTGTATCGTGCTTATGGGGGTAAGGTTAGTTTCTTTTCGGAGTCTTTAAGGCAAGTTGCTTGATTTTTATGATTTTTTTTAGTACAATTGAGGTTTTATTGTGTGCAGGTGAGTTTACTGTTCCTGATAATTTTGATGCTCCTTTACCAGAAGATATGTTGAATGCATTTGAGAAATAATACAGATGTCAATGTTTTTTAAATGCTTTTCTTTTTATCAGATTTTGCTCTATCAATATTTCCTTCTAAATCTGATTCTCCAATATGATTTTTCCCTGTCTTATCAAAAACTTCTAAATGGGCAGATTTTCCATAATGTAGATTATCAACATACCAGAGATATCCAGTTTCTTTTTCTTTATAAATTCTCCTACCATCATGTTGTTCTTGAGTAGGTTCAAATCTATTAGTATCTCTCAAGATTGTTTGCTTATCAGTAGGGGGATTAGTAGCAGATTCATCATAGTTAAATTGACTTAATTGACAAGTTTTTTCCAGCCAGTTTTGTAATCCAACTTTCTGATCGATACTATCTAATTGAATTAGATTTTCTGTGTCATTGTTTTTCACAATAGAGATAGAATTGCATTCTATAATCTCCTGATGCTGACATTGAAAACAAGAATCTATAAAATTAATCAATAAATACTTTGAGTCTAAATTAATTAATTGTCTTTCTGTTACTTCTGCTAAGGATGTATTTGCTGCATCTTTGTAATCTTCACCATCAAGATAATCAAAATTATCTTCTTCAGAATGAATTCTTTCTTCTTGCCAATCTTTGGGACTGACTTTATTAAAGATAATATTTCTAATTGCTATTTTAAAATCCTTTTGCTTGATTTTGTTAAAACTTTCTTTGAAAATGGCATCCTCGATTACATTATAATTCCAAAGCACATCAGTGTAATAATTTTTGAGATTTATGTTTTCCTTTTTAAGGTGATTAATCAATTCAAAAATACTTTTAATAATTTTCAAAGCCTCTTCAAATTATTTTTGAGTAGAGTATTGCCCTTTTAAAGAAACCTCATTAATAAATATTTCAATTTTAATCATTATTTCAAATCCCAAAAAGACGCTCGAAATCTTTATCCATTTGATCGAAAAATCCATCAGGCCATTCTTCTATCTTGGCATCAGAATCAATAGGTATTTGAATAACAGACTCACCAATTTTTTGAGAAAAATATAAGATGCTTAATTCTTCATTACTCAAAATATTATCAAGAACAGCAATTCGCAATCCATTTAAAATATGGTCGCTATGAGATTCTATCAATACTTGTACGCCACAGTTACTTACTTTTGCTAAAAATTTAGCTAGTTCCGATTGTGCTTTAGGATGTAGATGAGCTTCAGGATTTTCTACTATTAAAATTTCTCCTTTTTTGGCGATAAGTCCAGAAACAATAATAGGCAAAATACAATGATATCCAAAACCAATATTAGCAGGGCGAAAACGATCTTTTGATAAACTACTATTTAACATTAGTTCTAGTATATTAGTTTGTGAACCTGAAACTTCAACTTTTGCTCCATCAAAAATTTTATTCAGCCATTCTTGTGTTTGAATTATTAAAGTTTGCGCATCTTCACCTAAATATAATTTCTCGTCGATTAATTCATCTTTCATTCTGTCAAGTAAATTAACTGTTTGTTCTCCTTTTAAACCAACATTAGGAAATTGAGGAAGAGTCGATCTCAAATAAAAATATTGTGGACCTATTCTATCAGCAGAAATATAATGAATGGCAGAAAAGTTTACCCATTTAATAGGAACTTGTAAGCTGGTTAGATCATTGTTAAATAATTTCAATAGTTCATAAATATCATCAATGCTAGAAACTTTTAACCAGTCAGAAATAAATTGTAAGATAGTTGGATTATCGTTAAATACTATTGGTGGATAGGTTTTAGAATGATTTGTTGATGATAAAAAAGCATTTATCTTAATTTTAACCTCTGTAAGTGCGGCAACTAAATCATCGTTCATATCTTCAACAAAAGAATAATTAACACTTCCTTGCATTGTTATTGTTTCAGCTTGATTTACTATTGTTTTATCATAAAAATAATTAAAATATATAGGCTTTTCTCTTGATGTACCTGTATTTCTAATTTCATCAAATCTACCTAAATTCAGACAGTTGCCATTTAAAATCAATTTATTTGTACGACGCTCATGTTCAATTGATTGCCTCATTAAAAGTAGAGATTGAAGTAAACTAGATTTTCCTCGTCCATTAATACCAGTAAGCAAAGTTAATTGCTCCAATGGAAAAACAGTTTTTTCTCTAAAACACTTAAAATTCTCTAATTCTATCTTA
>NZ_JBNHEQ010000188.1:35837-38471 GCF_050016015.1 Dapis hubbardiae BLCC-M172 | reverse complement strand
GTCAACATTGCTCAACATCTCCCAAAATTTTTTGTGCTAAATCAAATCTTTTAATCACTGTATCTTGATCATGTCTAACTTGTTTAATTGAACCAACATACTCTGAATTTTTCCGTAATTTTACAAAATTTAGTTTAATAGTTTCTTTGTGTTGATATAGAAATTTATCGTCGAGAGTTTTTTCTCTAAAACACTTAAAATTCTCTAATTCTATCTTAGTCAACATTGCTCAACATCTCCCAAAATTTTTTGTGCTAAATCAAATCTTTTAATGACTGTATTTTTATCATTTCTAACTCGTTTAATTGAACCAACATATTCTGAATTTTTTCGTAATTTTACAAAATTTTGTTGAATAGTTTGTTTGTGTTGCTGTAAAAATTCATCGTCATGTGTTGAGAAAAAGTAAGAAATAGATTCAAACATGATCGTATTAACTTTTCCTCTACTTCTATCTGTTGGCAAACGAAAATTTTCTTGCTCAAAAAAGTCATAAGTTAATTTCATCACTCTTTCAAAATCTTGTTTTAACTCATCTATTTGCTCCTCTGACATTTCATTTATTTTTTGCATTGCATCCTCTAAAAATTTATTCATGTCACCTTGATAATCTTGATGATAATCATTACATATCTTAAAAGCCAAATAATGCAAAATTAGCTCTCTATCTTTCATTCTTTTCTCAGAAAAACCATGATCAATTGCCTGTTTAAAATAATCTGTCTCTGATAATTCTTTTAAGAGCCTTGTAGATTTACCTGTGAAAATACAATTCCTAATTTCTTGTCTTTCTAGTTTTGTTCCTCCAGTATTAACTCGCTCAAAAATCTCATAAAG
This sequence comes from Dapis hubbardiae BLCC-M172, assembly GCF_050016015.1. Classification (NCBI taxonomy): domain Bacteria; kingdom Bacillati; phylum Cyanobacteriota; class Cyanophyceae; order Oscillatoriales; family Microcoleaceae; genus Dapis; species Dapis hubbardiae. The sequence goes on along the minus strand of NZ_JBNHEQ010000188.1, from coordinate 37,634 downwards.
AATGTTTGAAGGTGCAGAATATGGAATCACATATAAAGAAATTTTCTTATCCTCTATTCTAGTTTCATAATCTCCGGGTTTTTCTTTTAAATCATCAAAACTACAATCATTTAATTGTGGCAAAACTTTTAATCCAGTCAGCTTAAATTTATTATCTATAAAGTCACGAATAGCTGAAGTTCTCTGTAACCCATCTACAACTATAAATTTTCCCTTTTTAGTTTGCTTTACATACCAATAAGGTAAAGGAAAATTCAGAATAATTGACTCAATAAATTTACTTTTTTGCTCTAGAGTCCATATATTTGGATTTCTTTGAAATTCAGGATCGAGAATTATTTTGTTTTGCTCACATTTTCTTTTGAGTTCAAAAACAGTATAGGGGTTTTCCCTAATATCAATATCCTGTTCCATTAGATTTTCAGGATATAGACTAGCATTCTCAGTAGCATATTCTTCCGGTGTATCCTCATCAGTTTCGACAATATCATCCTGTGGGTTTTGAGATTTCAAAATTTTTTCCATAATCATAATTTTTTATTTTTAAATTATTTTAAAAATACGCCACAATTTTTGTTCATAAATCAAAGGGTTTTGTGCTATTACTATAATATTACCATTTATAAATTATCATAATCTCCTCAATGTGAATAAACTTAATATAATAAATTTTTCTACAGTTAAGAAAACTAGCAGAAAGTCAAGATAATCTTGATTCCAAACACTACATCTTTGCTATGGTAGATTAAAAGCAAGAATTTCTTTTGATGGAGTTACGCGATGGCTTAAAATGATTCTCACCTGTAACAATTTTTCTCTAATGCAATAAAATCAGAATAATAAAACATCCAAAAGAGGAAAAATAAACACTAATGTTAGAAACATTACTCGAACCACTACAATACAGTTTTATGCAGCGATCGCTCCTAGTCGCAGTAATAGTCGGAATCATCTGTGCAGTAGTTGGCAGTTATTTAATGGTACAAAGATTAGCTCTATTAGGAGATGCCATTAGTCACTCAGTTTTACCAGGATTAGCTATTGCTTTTTGGATAGGAGCAAATATATTTATCGGAGCATTTATCGCTGGAATAATTAGCACTATTTTAATTAACTTAATTAGGACGCGATCGCCAATCAAAGAAGATGCAGCAATGGGGATAGTTTTTTCTGCTTTCTTTGCACTAGGAATCACACTAATTACAATTATTCAGAAAGACAATAAAATCGACCTAAATCATTTTTTATTCGGCAATATTCTCGGCGTAACTGTTGGAGATGTACGAGATACATTAATAAGTGCTGTGGTTGTTTTATTAGTTGTAGTTCTACTATATAAAGAACTATTATTTTACACATTTGATCCGCTCGGTGCTCAAGCAGTAGGTTTACCTGTAAATTTATTAAACTTGGGATTAATGATGTTAATTGGTTTGACAATTGTAGCGAGTCTCAAAGCAGTAGGAGTAGTCTTAGTTTTATCCTTATTAATTACACCAGCATCTACAGCTTATTTATTAGTTAAAAGACTCCATCAAGTAATGATATTAGGAGTAGGAATAGGAATTTTATCTAGTATTAGTGGGATGTATATTAGCTACTTCTATAATTTGCCATCTGGTCCGGCAATTGTATTAGTGTCATTTGGATTATTTATATTAGCTTTTTTGTTCAGTCCTACTCAGGGAATTTTGACTCATCCTGCATCAACTTCTAATCAGCCTTCTATTTGGAGAGAGTTGAAAAGTTTAATCAAGTAAAGTTGAAAATATGAGATATTTAATCCTAACTAAATAT